>JBOHDU010000268.1:0-8214 GCA_050700615.1 Nocardioidaceae bacterium | reverse complement strand
TGGCCGTACTCATGCTCACCCGCCGGCGGGACTCGGACACCACACTGGCCTAACACCGGGCGGTTCACCCCCATTAGGCTGCACCGATGACCGCCTTGCCAGAGCTCCGTTTCGAAACCAGGGCCATCCACGCCGGGCAGGCCGCAGACGCCAGCACCGGCGCGGTGATGACGCCCATCTACGCGACCAGCACCTACAAGCAGGACGGGGTGGGCTGGCTGCGGGGTGGCTACGAGTACTCCCGCACCGGTAACCCGACCAGGAGCGCACTCGAGGACTGCCTCGCGGCGCTCGAGGGTGGCGTACGCGGTGTCGCGTTCTCCTCGGGCATGGCCGCCGAGGATGCGCTGCTGCGCGTGGTGTGCAAACCCGGGGACCACGTGGTGATCCCCGGTGACGCGTACGGCGGCACCTACCGGCTCTTCAAGCAGGTCTTCGAGCCCTGGGGCGTGGGGAATACACCCGCTATGGGCAGCGATCTCGACGCCGTCGCGGCCGCCGTGCAGCCCGGCCGGACGAAGGTCATCTGGGTTGAGAGCCCGAGCAACCCGCTGCTCGGCATCACCGACATCGGTGCGGTGGCCGAGATCGCGAAGGACAACGCCGCGCTGCTCGTCGTCGACAACACGTTCGCGACCCCCTACCTCCAGCAGCCGCTCACCCTCGGAGCCGACGTGGTCGTCCACTCGACCACGAAGTACGCCGGCGGGCACAGCGACGTGGTCGGGGGAGCTCTGGTGACCACCAACGACGAGCTGGGCGCCGCGCTCGCGACCTTCCAGAACTCCACCGGCGCGACGGCCGGCCCCTTCGACGCCTTCTTGACCCTGCGGGGCCTCAAGACGCTCGCCGTCCGCATGGACCGCCACTGCGACAACGCGGAGCGCATCGTTGCCTTCCTGACCGCCAACGACTCGGTCGCCGAGGTCTTCTACCCGGGGTTGCCCGCCCACCCGGGCCACGAGATCGCCGCCACCCAGATGCGCCGCTTCGGCGGCATGGTCTCGTTCCGGGTGAAGGCGGGGGCGCAGGCCGCGCGCAAGGTCTGCGACGGCGCCCGGCTCTTCACCCTCGCCGAGTCCCTCGGCGGGGTGGAGTCGCTGATCGAGCTTCCTTCGAGCATGACCCATGCGTCGGTGGTCGGCTCCCCGCTCGAGGTGCCAGCCGATCTCGTGCGGCTGTCGGTGGGCATCGAGTCGGCCGACGACCTCATCGCAGACCTCGAGCGAGCCCTCAGGCTCTGAAATGTCGCTCGTCTGCTGCGTCGACTTCGGGTCGACGTTCACCAAGGCTGCCTTGGTGGACGCAAATACGGGTGAGCTCGTGGCCACGGCGAGCCACCGCACCACCATCGACACGGATGTGCTCGACGGGTGGGACGCGTTACGTGGCGAGCTCGCGCCGTTTGTCGGGCGGACCAGCCCGCCCGTGCTGGCCTGCTCGTCCGCAGGCGGCGGCCTGCGGATCGCCGTCGTCGGCAACGAGGAGCTCGTGACGGCTGAGGCGGGCCGGCGGGTCGCCCTGTCCAGCGGCGGCCGCGTCGTCCACGTCTCGGCGTACGACGTGGACGTCGCCAAGTTGCGCGCCGCCCGACCAGACGTGGTCCTGCTGGTCGGCGGAACGGACGGCGGCAACGCATCGGTGTTGAGGCGCAATGCTGGAGCCCTGGCCGCGGCCCAATGGGCCGACCCGATCGTGCTTGCCGGCAACGTCGAGGTGGCCGCTGAGATCGGCGAGCTGCTGACCGCGGCCGGCATACCCTGCGTCGTGGCAGCCAACGTGGTGCCACGCATCGGCGAGCTGCATCCGGGCAGCGCCCGTGCTGCGATCCGCGAGATGTTCCTCGCGCATGTGATCGGCGGCAAGCATCTCTCGAAGCGCACGGATTTCACCGCCATGGTCAAGGGCGCCACCCCTGACGTGGTGCTGAGTGCGGTCGAGCTGCTGGCGGGGGGGATCGACGACGACCATCCCGGTGTCGGCGACGTCGTGGTCGTCGACGTCGGGGGTGCCACGACCGACGTCCACTCGGTCGTCGCCGTCGACAACGAGGAGTCAGGTCTGTCGCGGGAGGTGGTGGCGACCGTCCCCGTCAGCCGCACCGTCGAGGGGGATCTCGGCATGCGCTGGAGCGCGGTTCCGACCGTAGAGGCGGCCCAGGCTCAGGGTCTGTCCGTCGGCGCCGACCTGCTCGCCGCCGCACGGGCGCGCCACCGTGACCCTGCTCTCTTGCCGTCGACCGGCGCCGAGGTCGCGGAGGACGTCCAGATCGCATCGATGGCAGTAGGCCTGGCTGTACGCCGCCATGCGGGCCGGCAACAGGTGGTGTTCAGCCCCGACGGCCGGCTCGTGGAGCGCAGCGGCACCGATCTGCGGGATGTCCGGCTGCTGGTCGGATCCGGTGGTGTCCTTCGGCACACCAGTCCCGCTGTCGCGGCTCGCGTGCTGGCCGCCGGGACGGGAGATCACGTCGACGGCGGGTGGCTCGTGCCGCGAAGCCCGCGCGTCGTGATCGACCACGACTACGTCCTGGCCGCGGCCGGACTCCTGGTCGACACCTGTCCGGAGGCGGCGTACGCACTGCTGTCCCGGCTCAGCTCTGGTTGAGCTCAGCTCTGGTTGATAGGGGCCGGCGTGGGGCACGGCAAGAGCCCCTGACCGTGACGGTCAGGGGCTCTTGGTGGTAACGCCTCGCCGCTCGCTCAGCGAGTGGCGAGAAGTCGATCAGACGGGGCGGACCTTCTCGGCCTGCGGGCCCTTCGGGCCCTGGGTGACCTCGAACTCGACCCGCTGCGCCTCGTCGAGCGAACGGTAGCCGTCGCTCTCGATCGCGGAGTAGTGAACGAATACGTCAGGTCCGTCGCCGTCTTGCTGAATGAAGCCGAAGCCCTTCTCAGCGTTGAACCACTTAACGGTGCCTTGTGCCATGGGGACTAACTCTCTCTTATGGCCGATGGGACTCACGGTTGTGAAACCCAGGCTGCCGCTCGACCCCACAAACAACGGGCAACGCCTGTGCTCTAAGAAAAGGCCCGCACGGTGGCGGGCATGTCTTCGATCTGCGAGGAACTCTAAAACTGCAACCGGGATAACCGTAGCACGACGACCCGGGGCATTGCACCCGCCGCCTGCTCGGCACGCCGCCCGACGCGGGCCCCACCGACCATGGCCAGCGGGTCGTGACCCAACCGCGTCGCGTCACGACCCGCATGTGCTGGATCCGGTGTGCGCTCGGTCAGAGCGGCAGTGCCATCTCGTCCTCGGCATCAGGTGCAGCGGCCGCGTCGTCGGGCGCGCTGGCCCGGGACTTCAGCGGGATCTCCTTGATGAACAGCGCGACGATCAAAGCGATCATCACGAACGGAATCGCCCACAAGAAGACGTCGTGCAGTGACATCGAGAACGCGTCGAGCACCTTGTGGTAGATCTCCGGGGCCGGGACCTTGAGCGCCTTGATCTTGTCGACGTTGCCCGTGATGCTGCCCCCGGCGCTACTCAGCCTGCTGGCCGCGGACCCGAACTCCTGGGCCATGTGGACTCCGAGCCGGGTCGTCAGGATCGCGCCGAACACTGCGGCCCCGAACGTGCCGCCCATCTGCCGGAAGAACATGACGGAGCTGGTGGCGACTCCCATGTGCTTGCGGTCGATCGAGTTCTGCACGGCGGTCACGATGGTCTGCATCGTCAAGCCGAGGCCGGCCCCGAACAGGTAGATGAAGATCGCCACGTGCCAGTACGGGCTGTCGACGTTGAGCCGCGACAGCAGATACAGGGCGATCACGACGACCGCAGCCCCGGTCAGCGGGAAGATCTTGTAGCGACCGGTGCGGCTCATCGCGATTCCGGACGAGATCGAGGTACTGAAGATCCCGATCACCATCGGCAACAGCGCCAGGCCGGACATCGTCGGGCTCATGTCGTCGACCACTTGAAGGTAGACGGGCATGAAGACGATCACGCCGAACATCGCGAAGCCGATGATGAAACCGAAGACGTTACTGGTGGAGAAGATCGAGTTCCTGAACAGCTCCATCGGGATGATCGGCTCGGCTGCCCTGAGCTCGATGAAGACGAACAGGACGCTCAGCGCCGCTCCCAGGCCCAGCAGGCCGAGCGCCAGCGCGGATCCCCAGCCGTGGTCGGGGCCGGCCCAGCTCGTGAACAGCAGGAACGAGCTGACGCCCGCGACGATCGTGGTGGCGCCCAGGAGGTCGATCGTGTGCTCGCGGCGCACGTGGTGGATTCGCAGCGCTACCGATGTCACGACGAGTGCGGCGATGCCGATAGGGAGGTTGATGTAGAAGATCCAGCGCCATCCGGAGCCGATCCAGGTGTGGTGCATGTCGGCGAAGAAGCCGCCGAGGACCGGCCCGAGCACGCTGGACGTGCCGAACACCGCGCCGAAGTACCCGCCGTACTTGCCGCGCTCACGAGGCGGAACGACGTCTCCCATCGTCGCCATCGCCAGCGCGAACAGGCCGCCACCACCAACGCCCTGAATGGCGCGGAAGATGATGAGCTCGGTGATGTTCTGCGACATTCCGGACAGCAGAGACCCGATCAAGAAGGTCACGATGGCTGCTTGGAAGATCAGCCTCCGGCCGTAGAGGTCGGAGATCTTGCCCCACAACGGTGTGACCGCTGTGGCCGTGAGCATGTAGGCGGTGACGACCCACGACAGCTTGTCGAGGCCGCCGAGCTCGCTGGTGATCGTGGGGAGGGCGGTGGCCACGATCGACTGGTCGAGGGCGCCAAGGAACATGCCGGCCATCAGGCCGCCCATCACCACCAGGATCTGGCGGTGCGAGAGATAGCCCTGTGCGTCGGCTTCGTGCTCCTGGCTACGGGTCTGGGACATCAATGACTCCGTGACTCGTCGAGGTCGTTGGCGGCGCGAAGGTCGGCCGTCAAGCGGGTGAGAAGGTCCTTGAGGGTGCGTCGGTCGCGCTCACTCCACGGTTGGAGTACCAGCCGCAACCGGTCGAAGCGGCGCTGGAACGCGCCCTGCATCTGCTTGCGCCCGAGATCGGTCAGGGCGACGAGGCTCGCGCGACCGTCAGCCGGGTCTGAGGTGCGCATGACGATGCCCTTGTCCTCGAACTGCTTTATCTGTCGGCTGACTGTCGAGGTGTCGAGCTCGACCTTGGTGGCCAGGTCCGAGACGCGCATGCCGTCGACGGACATGAGTACTTTCGCCAGCGGGAAGCACGACGGGTCGACCTGGTCCTCGGGGTGTCGGGTGCGTAGCCGTCGGCTGGCCTGCATCATCAGCCCGACCAGCGCTTCCTCCGCAGACTGGGGATCGCCGTGGCGGAGATGGCTTGTTTGCATGGGCCAAGCATATATCTGAATGCTTGTCTCATGCAAATTCTTCTCCGGCGGGCGTGACAGCCCGAGTGCAAGAGGGGTGGTTGCGCTCGCGATCGCGGTCCTCTCGCCATCGAGGTCGTCTCGCCCGAGGGCGAGGGCGCTCGAGGGGAGGCTCGGCAACGGCGGCGCGCACGCGTCCGCCGGACGGGCGAGGGGAACGGTCGTCAGGGGGTGACGCCGCGTCCGCTGACACGTCCTAGGCTTCGCCTCATGGACAGAAGCGACGCGGTGCCGATGGTGTCCCTCGCCGACATCGAGGCTGCGCGCGAACGGCTGCGGGGCACCGCCTTGGTCACGCCGATGGAAACGTCACGCTGGTTGAGCTCCCTGACCGGCCAGGCGGTCTACATCAAGTGCGAGAACTTGCAGCGCACCGGCTCGTTCAAGATCCGAGGCGCCTATCTGCGGATGTCCAACCTGAGCGCCGACGAGCGAGCCCGGGGTGTCGTCGCGGCCAGCGCCGGCAACCATGCACAGGGGGTCGCCCTCGCCGCCCAGCTGCTCGACATCAAGTCGACGGTGTTCATGCCGATCGGCGCCCCGATCCCCAAGGAGAACGCGACGCGCGCGTACGGCGCGGTGGTGGAGTTCTCCGGGCACAGCATCGACGACGCACTGCTGTCGGCCAAGGAGTTCTCCGATCGTACCGGCGCCGTGCTGATCCACCCCTTCGACCACGTCGACATCGTGTCCGGGCAGGGCACCTGTGGTCTCGAGATCCTCCAGCAGGCACCCGATGCGAGGACCATCATCGTTCCGACCGGTGGCGGCGGGTTCCTCGCTGGCATCGCCACCGCCGTGAAGGCGATCCGTCCGGAGGTGAAGGTCGTCGGTGTGCAGGCGGAGTCCGCCGCCGCCTATCCCGCGTCGCTGCAGGCCGGGCGGCCGGTCGCCCTCGACAGCATGGCGACGATGGCCGATGGCATCGCCGTAGGCTGCCCCGGGACCATTCCGTTCGCGGCCGTCCAGGCCAACGTCGACGAGATCCGCACGGTGTCGGAGGAGTCCCTGTCGACAGCCCTGCTGGCCCTCATCGAGCGGGCAAAGGTCGTCGTCGAGCCCGCCGGGGCCGCCGCCGTCGGGGCGCTCATGGACACCCCCCACGCGTTCGAGGGGCCGATCGTCGCGGTTCTTTCCGGCGGCAACATCGACCCCTTGTTGCTGATGCGCGTCATCCGGCACGGCATGGCCGCACAGGGCCGCTACCTTGCGATCCGGTGCCGGATCTCCGACCGACCGGGCGGGTTGGCAAGGCTCCTGGCCGAGCTCAGCAAGGCCGATGCCAACGTGCTCGACGTCGTTCATGAGCGCACCGCGGCCACCCTGCCGATCGATCAGGTGGAGGTGATCTTGCAGCTCGAGACGCGCGGCCCGCAGCATCGGGAGCAGGTGCTCCGAACCCTGCGCACCCACAGCTACGAGGTCACGGTCTCCTGACACCGCCAGCGCTGAGGGGCCGTGCTCGGGATGGGGGCACCTGCCCAGCCGGAACCGGTGCTTCGTGACCACCAGCCCGTCGTCGCGGCGCCCGGTACGGACGACCGCGACGAGTCTTGGCCACTACTTCGTGAACGGGGTGGCCGCCAGGATCTCCACCGAGACGGCTTTGCCGTTGGGCGCCTTGTAGGTCGCCGCGTCGCCGGGCTTCTTGCCCAGCAGGGCCATCCCGAGGGGTGACTGCGGCGAGTAGACGTCCATATCGACACTCGCGTCGAGCGCCAGCACCTCTCGGGCTCCGAGCAGGAACGTCTCCGTGTCGTCGACGCCGGCAAACCGCACCGTGACCTTCATCCCGGCCTCGACGATCCCGTCGTCCTCAGGCGTCTCGCCGACACGTGCGTGGCTCAGCATGTTCTCGAGCTGCACGACGCGTGCCTCGGACTTCGCCTGCTCCTCACGCGCGGCGTGGTAGCCGCCGTTCTCGCGGAGGTCACCCTCTTCGCGCGCCTCGGCGATGCGTTGCGAGATCTCGGCACGAGCAGGACCCTTGAGGTGCTCCAACTCGGCAGTCAGGCGGTCGAAAGCCTCCTGCGTGAGCCAGATGACATTCTCAGTTGTCGGCTGTGTCACTGGTGCTGCTCCTAGCGTGTGGGCATGCAGAAAACACACATACCCGGGGGTGGGAAAAGACCGAGGCTACCAAAGCAGGTACCCCCAACTCCAAATATAGACGGGGCGCCGGTGATCGGGCCGCGGGTCGGGTCACCGTGAGACGCGTGTGGAGCGGCAGTTGGAGACGCTCGCGCTCGTGGCGTCCCGGTAGGTTCGGACAATCATGACCACAGCGTGCTGCCCGGCCGGGCCCGCGGCGAGCCGTGCCACCTGCTGGCCGACGATCGTGTGGTCGCTCGCGACTGCCTGGACGGTGCAAGCGACCCCGGAGCCATTCGTCCGGTAGAGATCCACGGTCACCTTGACCCGGTGCGGCGTCATCACGTCGTAGGAGTTCACCTGACCGCCCGCGGGAGTCTGCGACTGGAACCAGGCGGTGTAGGCGAGCCATCCCAGCAGGGCTGCGACGATCAGCACCAGGGCGGTCAGCCAGGCGGCGTGTTGCACCGGGCGTCGCCGACGACCGTATCGGTCGTCCAGCGAGCGGGTCGCGGGCCGTCCGGAAGGCTCTGTCACGCTCGGGCTGCTCCGTTTCTCGGTGGCGACGCCCGGCGGCTGGTCGTGCGCCCGTGTCGGGCTCCGGCTGTCGTGGAGCGGCGTGCCCGTTGAGCGGGCGTCACGGCGGAATAGAGTCGTGTTTGCTTCGCCCGTCCGTCACCATTGTGTCGTGTCCCCTGACAGCGCGTCCAGCGAGGTAGGCCCGTGAGCGAACAGCTTCGCCTCATGCACGTC
>JBOHDU010000267.1:0-1697 GCA_050700615.1 Nocardioidaceae bacterium | reverse complement strand
AGCAGCAACATCGAACCGATCACCCAGTTCAGCTCGCGCGGCTTGCGGAACGCGCCGGTGACGAAGGTCCGCATCATGTGCACGAACATCGCCGCGATGAACAGCATCGCCGACCAGTGGTGCATCTGCCGCATGAGCAGCCCACCGCGTACGTCGAACGAGAGGTTCAGCGTGGACGCGTACGCCTCGGACATGTGAATGCCGCGCAGCTGCTGGTAGGAGCCCTGGTAGTTGATGTCGGCCATACTGGGCTTGAACCACAGCGACAAGAACACGCCGGTCAGCAGCAGAACCACGAAGCTCCACAGGGCGATCTCGCCGAGCATGAACGACCAGTGGTCGGGGAAGACCTTGCGCAACTGCTTCTTGAGCAGCCCGGCCAGGCCGACGCGGTCGTCGAGCCACTTGGTGGGGCCAGCGGCCTTGGCGACGATACCCGACGGCTTGCCTGAGCCGCTGGTGGTGCTGCTGCTCATGGGCGCCTCAACCTCGTTCCCAGAAACTCGGGCCCACCGGCTGGTCGAAGCCGGTGGTCGCGACCAGGTAGCCGTCGCCGTCGACGTGGATCGGCAATTGCGGCAGGGAGCGTGCTGCCGGGCCGAAGACGACCTTGCCGTTGTTGGCGAGGTCGAACGTCGACTGGTGACAGGGGCACAGTAGCTGGTGCGTCTGCTGCTCCCACAGACTGATCGGACCGCCGACGTGGGTGCAGATCTTGGAGTAGCACAAGATGCCGTTGACGCCCCAGTGCTCGCGACCCTTGGACGGGTGGATGTTGCTGGGGTCCATGCGGACCAGGATCACCGCAGCCTTGGCCATCTGGTCGTTGAGCTGTGAGCCCGAGTACTTCGCCGGAACCTTCTTGCCATTGATGTCCTGCTCGAAGAACACTCCAGGCTCGGCATTGACGAGCTGGCCGATCTCGATGTCGGAGGGCCTGATCGGTGCTCCCGACACATCGTTGACCACCCGCATGCCCTTGCGCCACACTGTGGTCTCGGGGTCGTCCCCAGGCAGCGGCCCGAGGTCGCGCAGTAGCACGATCGCCGGCAGGCCAAGCGCACCGAGCGCCCCCAGCAGGCTGTTGCGGATGAGGGTACGTCGCCCGAACCCGGACTCCTCGGCACCGGCCTGGAAGGCGGCGAGCGACACCTCCTTGTCCTCCTCGCTGGAGCTGACCGGGTGACGGTACTCGATGATCTCGTGGTCGCCCATCAGCTTCTTGGCCCACTGGATCGCACCGATCCCGATGAAGAGGAGCGCCAGGCCGAGGGTGACCCCGAGCGACACGTGCAGGGCGCCGTACCCGAGCACCGTCGCCTCGGGCGAGATCGTGAAGTAGGCGACGCAGAACAACAGGAGCAGGACCGTGGCCGCACCGAAGAGGCTGGCCACCTGTCGCTCGGCCCTGCGCTCCATGGCCGGGTCGACGTCGGTTGGCCGAGGCTCGTGCTCCGGCAGGCCGGGGTCGGCGATCGGCTCGCCGTAGCTCTCGGGGAGAAGCGCCCCGTCGTGCTGGCGTTCGGGGAGGTGGTTTCCCGAGCCGTCCGTGGAGTCGCTCATTTGCGCTTCCCTGCCCTCGCTCCGTTGTTACCGATCCACACCGCGACAAGAACGAGCCCACCGATCCCCAGCAGCCAACCCCACAGACCTTCGGACACCGGACCAAGGCTGCCGAGCTTCGCGCCGCCGTAGGC
>JBOHDU010000266.1:0-3216 GCA_050700615.1 Nocardioidaceae bacterium | reverse complement strand
AAGTGACGGTCGACCTCCATACCTTGATGAACCGGTCCGGGAAGCCGGAAGGGGCCAGTAGTCGACTAGTCACGGGCCATCCGCAATGGTCAGTTCGAGCCGTTGCCTGCATCGCTGACAGGAGCGTAGGTTCAAGCCGGCGCGGAAGGCTGGTGGAGTGTCATGTCAGGTCGGCAGACGAAGGTTCGTGCGGCGATCATCGCTGCGGCGTGTGGGTTCCTCATGCTGCTGTCCTTGGCGGCTCCGGCGGGCGCGACAACGACCGCGACACCGACCGCGACGCAGATCGCCCTCACGAATGTCTCCACGCCTGGACTGACGGTGCCCCCGACCGGATCCGCACCATCGCTGACGGGCCCTACGCCTGAGGCCATCGTGCTGGCCGGAAGCCTCTTCAGCGTCACGATCACGTTGGAGGACCAGAGCGGGACACCGGCGCCGTACGGCAAGCCGATCACAGTGTCGCTGTCGGCTACCGGCGACAAGCTGAGCTCAACGGACGGCCTTTCGGCTCGTATCCCGAAGGGCGCGACGTCGGTTGTGTTCAACAACCTGACGCTGTCCCAGTCGATCGACGGGGTGGTGCTGACGGCGAGCGATGTCAAGGACGGCTTCCGGGCGAACGTCTTGCTGGCCGTGCAGTCCGAGGCCCAGAACGCACCGGCTAGTTCAAACCTGACCAGTGTTGGTGCCGGCGGTGGCGTAGGACTGTCGTGCAGCCCCACCCCCACCGACCAGGTGTGCGGAGACCTGGTGCTACCGAACGGGTCCGACGGGCAACAGCTGATGACGCTCGGCGTCTGTAGCGGCACCGACTGCCCGACGAACAACACCTACTTGTGGGCGATGGCAGGAGTGAGTGGCTACTCGAACTCGAGTCCGGCGACGCTGATCCTGAAGTGCGACAAGACGTTGTGCACCGGCGGTGGAATCAACACGTACCACCCCCTCGTGAGCCTGGTGCCGAACGGGCCACTGACTCAGGCGCCGCCGTGTCCGAGCAAAGGTACTGTCGGAGCTGGCCAGCAGGTGTGCGTGGACTACGTGCAGAGCAGGCGCGACAATGCCGGCGACACGCTGCTCTACATCCTCTTCGTCAACGACCCCCGGGTGAGTTTCCCGTAAGACGTTTCGTGGGTGCGGGTGTCGCCGCCCGCCTAGCTTCGGCTACGTCGCGGCGTTGGGCGGGGATCGGAGCGTGCTTGACGTCGAGCCGCGCCAAAGTGTCCAACGCCTGCTGCTTCGCCCCGTTGTCAGTCGCGCCGCGGCTACCACGTAGTCGGCCGAGGGTGCTGATCGCCACCTCGTACAAGTCCTGTCGTGCCCGTCCGGCGGTCAGTGCCGCATCGAACTCCTCCCCAGCCTGATCGCGGCGACCGAGGCCGGCGAGGGCGAAACCCCGAATGCGGTGACAGGTCGCGGTGAGAGCGGGGTCGGCCGCCTCGAGGGAACTGCTGCTTGTCAGGTCGAGTGCCGTCTGGGGGTCACCGGCCAACAGGGACGCTTCGGCGCGGGCGATGTCGGTAGCCGCCACCTCGTCGTCCTCACCGAGGCGGGCGAACGTCTCGCGAGCCTCGAGAAGACGCCCGGTACCCTCGTCGGTCCGGCCGGCTCGGCAGGCCGCCCGGCCGGACTCTCGCAGGGCAAGGGCGAGCAGTTCCTCGTCCGACACCGCGCGCGCGGTATCCAAGACCTCCTGAAGCAGCGGCTGCGCGTCCTGCCAACGGCCTTGGCGGACCAAAAGCTCAGCCCGGTTGAAGACCGCGTTCTCCTCGTTGGCGGTGTCGCCAATCCTGCGGAAGATCGCGGCGGCGTTCCGGTACGTCTCGGCAGCCTCGGTCCACCGGTTGTGTTGGTAGGCGTACACGGCCAGGTTGTTGAGGCAGTGCGCCTGGCCGGTCGGGTCGTCAAGCTCGACGTACGCCGTCAGCGCCAACTGGCCGTACGGCATGTCCTCCTCCCGCTCGACCGCGACGAAGATCCCGTGCAAGGTCGCGTAGGCCTGCGCCAGCGCCGCTCGGTCCACGGCGTCCTCGGCCTCTCTGGCCGCCAGGTTCCCCCAGTGGACGGCGTCATCGACCCTGCCTTGGCTCAACCGGCTGATCGCGTACCTGACCAGGAGCGCGGAGCGAACGCGGTGGGCTTCTGGTGTCGTCAGCTCGGTCAGCAGCGTGAGCCCCCCGGTCAGTCGGCGTAGGGATTGTGGGAACTTGCGAAGGCGCTGGTCGACCCGCGCCTGCTTGGCGATCACCGCGCAAGCGCGGAGGTGGTCGCCTCTGACCTGCCGGTGCGCTCGCGCATAGGCCTGGGCCGCGCGATCGGGGAGGCCGATCGTGAACCAGGTGTCGCCGGTCAGCTCCCAGACGGCTGCGACCTCGGTCTCGTCCATGGTCGCCGCCGGTGCACGTTGGGCGGACTCGGCCGCGCGTGTGAGGAAGCCGACCGCCTCGTGGTTGGCGAACTTGGCCCGCGCTCGCAGGCCTGCCTCTCGCGAATATGTCCAGGCCTTGTCATACCGACCCGCGTGGAAGAAGTGCAGACTGAGCAGCTCGGGCATCGGGTCCCCTCCTGCCGCGGTGGCCTCGAGCGCCACGCCCGCCTGCTCATGCAGCTGCCGTCGGCGGTGGAACGACAGGCCTTCGTAGGCGACGGCCCGCATCACCTCGTGCCGGAAGCCGATCCGATTGCCGGGCTCACGATGCAGGAATCGGGCGAGCACGCGCATCGACCTGCCGTCGAGAGCCAGCCCCTCGCGCTCCAGCAGACCTTGCAGGACCGTCAACGGGAACGAGACACCGAGCACGGCCGCGTATCGCAGCACGTTGCGGTCGCCAGGAGCGAGTCGATCGATCTCCGTAGTGGCGAGCTCCTCGATGGACTCGGGCAGATCGTCCACGTCACCGGAGTCGTCCACGGTCTGCGCCAAGGTCTCGAGGAACATCGGGTTCCCACCGCCCTTGGCGGACAACGCCTGCATCATCTCGCGGGGAAGAAGGACGCTGCCTCTGGCTGCCGACACCAGCTGCAGGGCGTCGTCGGCTGCGAGCGCCCTGGGGTGGACGGTCAGGGTCGACGCGGGCGGAACCAACCCTGTGGCGTGGTCTCTGCGGGTCACCACGAGCAGCCACCGTCGGGAGGCCAGCGACTCGGAGAGTCGCAGCAAAAGGTCGGATGACGCCTCGTCCATCAGCTGCACATCGTCGACCATGATGAGCG
>JBOHDU010000265.1:0-1854 GCA_050700615.1 Nocardioidaceae bacterium | reverse complement strand
GTATGGCATACACCCGATGAAACAGCGCGGCCAGAACTTTGTGATCGACCCCAACACGGTGCGTCGGATCGCCCGCACCGCGCAGATCTCGCCGACCGATGTCGTGCTCGAGATCGGTCCCGGGCTCGGGTCGCTGACCCTCGCACTGCTGGAGCGGGGCGCCGAGGTCACGGCGGTCGAGATCGACCTGGTGCTGGCTGCCGCGCTGCCCGGAACGGTGGGCGAGCTCGCGCCCGAGAGGGCAGCACGGCTGCGGGTGGTGGCCGACGATGCCTTGCAGCTCGACGGGATCCCCGGCCGAGCACCGACCGCCCTCGTCGCCAACCTGCCTTACAACGTTGCGGTTCCGGTGATCCTGCATCTGCTCGAGATTCTGCCGAGCATCGAGCGAGCCCTGGTCATGGTGCAACTCGAGGTCGCCGAACGCCTTGCTGCCCAGCCGGGCTCGAAGGTCTACGGTGTGCCGAGCGTCAAGGCAGCCTGGTACGCGCAGGCGCGCAAGGTAGGCGGCGTCGCCCGCAGCGTGTTCTGGCCAGCTCCCAACGTGGACTCCGGCTTGGTCTCCCTGACCCGTCATGAGCCGCCGGCCAGCAGCACCGGCCGCGAGTGGGTGTTTGCCGTCGTCGACGCCGCCTTCGCGCAGCGCCGCAAGATGCTGCGAGCAGCGCTGGCGGGGCTCGGGACCATGGGCCACGAGTCGGTGGAGGCCGCGATCCGCTCAGCGGGGGTCGACCCGACCTCGCGCGGTGAGCGGCTCAGTGTCGCGGAGTTCGCCCGGGTCGCTGACGCCCTGCGGTCGGCGGGCGCGTGAGCCGCCCGCTTCGACCTGCCGTTTCCACCGACCGCGAGCACGTAGCCTGTGAGAGTGACGGTGGTGACGGTTCGGAGCCCGGCGAAGATCAACCTCGAGTTGAAGGTCGGTTATCCTCCCCGCGACGGTTACCATCCGCTCGCCACCGTCTACCAGGCGGTTTCGTTGTACGACGAAGTGAAGGCTCGTCCGGCCGGTCCGGGCGAGGTCACCGTCACGATCACCGGTGAAGGGGAGCAGGTCCTCCCGACCGATCGTGCCAACCTGGCTGTCCAGGCCGCGCACCTCCTGGCGAAGGAGTTCGACGTCGCCGGCGGAGTCGCGCTCAGCATCCACAAGACGATCGCGGTCGCCGGAGGGCTGGCGGGCGGCAGTACCGACGCGGCGGCCGCTCTGGTGGCTTGCGACTCCTTGTGGGGTCTGGGCGCCACCAGGCAGGAGCTGATCGCGCTCGCCGCGCAGTTGGGCAGCGACGTCCCGTTCTGCTTGGTCGGCGGCAACGCGGTGGGCAGTGGTCGAGGCGAGTCGGTGATGCCCGTGCTTGCCCGAGGCAGTTACGAGTGGGTGCTTGCCTATGCCACCAGCGGTCTCGCGACCGCCGATGTATACGCCGAGTTCGACCGAGTCAGTGATAGGTCGACCGGTGGCGCGACCTCGAGCGAGCGGGACATACCGAGTGACCCCGAGGTGTCGAGTGAGCTCATGACGGCATTGCGCAGCGGGGATCCCTACGGGCTAGGGCTGGCGATGCACAACGACCTCCAGGCTCCGGCCACCCGGCTCCTCCCGGGAATCCGCCGTACGCTCGATGTCGGCGAGGAGTTCGGAGCTCTGGGCTCGCTGGTGTCAGGGTCTGGTCCGACGTGCATCTTCTTGGCTGCCGACGACGACCACGCGCTCGACCTGGCGGTCGCGCTTTCGGCTTCGGGCACGTGTCGCTCCGTGCAGCGTGCGACCGGTCCGGTCGGAGGCGCTCGCCTGGTCACGTGATGGCCGCGGCCAACCCTCGCCACGTGCGGGCTCGCGGGTGGTGGCTTCGGACT
>JBOHDU010000264.1:0-6575 GCA_050700615.1 Nocardioidaceae bacterium | reverse complement strand
ATCTATGCACTGGTCGGTCCATCGCCCCTTCGCGATGGACCTCCGGTCCGCGCGCGGGACACCCGCTCCCCCCTCGACCATGGTGGCGTACTCGTCGTACCTCGCCTTGACGTCGACGATGACCGGCATGGTGTTCGTAGCCACTGCACAGGCGTCGAGCCCGTTGCCGGCCCTGGTGCTGGCCTTCCCCCTGGTCCTGTTGGCGCTCCGCCGGCTGGTGGTTACCGCTCGCGAGTGGGGCGAGCCCGAGACCCGAGCCACCGTCATCGCCACCGTCGCCGCCCGCTGACCACGCTTCGCTGCCTCGCCCGGCCGGTCCCCGTTCTCGCGAGCCACGCTCGCGCTCGCGGTTGGCGGTCCCGCCGAACAGCAAGGATCTTAAGGCACACCCCCGACGAATGCGGGCGAGATGGGCTTCTGCGCCAAGGGTATTACGATGCAGCAATCGATCAGGGAGCCAACCATTTGAAGATGTACTTCAAGCACAACGTAACCGATAAGGGCGTGTGGAGCTTTGTTATCCAGGCGCCAGGTTGCGGTTCATCTGACGGTGGATATTCTCGGAAGTATCTTGCATGGGTAACGAGGTTTATCTGCTCACAATATGGCTGTGTGGGGGCCGAGGAGCGGAAACCTCTCCTCATCCAAGAGTATAACTCTGCTAATACGCCTGACGGCAAGCCGTTTGGCGCGGTAACCCTGTACTGCATAATCAATGTCGCGGGCCAACAAGGGGAGCTGCGCCCCGACTGGGTCAACGGTGCGGTCCCGACCACCGAGGAACGTGTCGTGACGTATGACGAGGTCCCCGCCGGCGCCATCTGCTCTCCTGCAGATCTCGACCAGATGCTGGCAACCGGAAGAGTCCCGGCCGGGTAGCCGGTCGGCTACTCATCTTTCTCGTTCGGGCTCTGGGCAGTTTTGAGGATCCGTCATCCGCTCGGGCAGGCCGGCACGGCGGTCCCCACGCCAGTGGATCCGACCGCCGGCGACAGCCGCCGGGTCGAGGGATGCGTGTGGGTTGGCCCAGAGATCGGCCAATGCGATGTCGTGGGCCCAACCATCGGCATTGGCCAGGTTTCGGGGACGCAAGAGCCAGCCGTCGTTGATCATCCGTCGGCGCAGCCCCCGAAGCCCCATCTGCGGGGGTGCTTCGTATACCAGACACAAAGCATCGCCCTCGAGCCACCAACGCACCGGAACGATGACCTCATTGCTCCCGAGTCTTGTGGTGCGTACGAGCCGGATCAGGGTGCCAAGAACGCGTTCTTCGAAGCTCACGCAAACCACGTTACTCTCTCGGGCCCGCTCTCGGAATCTATCGATCGGAGCAAAGCACCATCGAGTGTCACTGTGAGCGGACTGCCATGCTAAAGCCGAAATGACTTGGCCGCACGTTCACCGCGTTCGACGTGGTGACGCCCCTGCCGCTTCTCGGCAGCGACTATGTCCAGCTTCATCGCCCGCTTGTTGCGAGCTATCCCGGCTCTCCGACTTTCGGCGTAGCGCGGTGGGCGTTCACGCCGCGCTCGGAGCGGTGTTGCTGAGCATGATCATGCGGCGGGCGCGCTGACTCACGGTCGTGGAGGGTGCGCTGGAACTCACCCTGTATCGCGTACGGCTCGAAGCCGAGCGCCTCGTTCACCGCCACCATGTGGGCGTTCGTCTCGGCGTTGGTCGTCGTGATGAAGCGCTTGTCGCCGAACCGTTCCTGGACGAGTCTGACCTGCGCAACCTTGAGGGCCAGTCCCAGCCGGTGGCCTCGATCCTCGGAGCGCACGATCGTCGCCCATTGGTCGACATGGGGCTCACCAGGCAACGTGACGAGCGCGCAGGTGAAGCCGACGACGCTGCCGGCGCGGTCGAGGGCAAGTACGGTGACCCGGGTGCGCCCCTGAGCGCGAATCTCGCTGTCCTGGTCGCCGAGGGTCTCCGGCGTACGGCGGCTCTGCTCGACCACGAGGTCGCCGACGGGGGCATCGGTGCTCAGCCGGTTGTAGACGTCGCAGTACCCCTGGGCGAGCTCTACCGGTATCGGTCCGACGACGGCACGGAGGAGATAACTCTCGGCCTGGGCCGCCGCATCTGATGCCAGCGAGTCGAGCAAGGCACCCTGCACCGGCAGGGCGAGCCGGCGCTCGATTTGCGTGTTGGCGAGCGCGAACCCGTGCGCCTCTGCGAAGCGGCGGTACGGGTGGTCGACCCGTCGGCTGGCCGGGTACTTCGCCGAGGTCTGCAGGATCCCGCGTCCCAGGCGCCGGCACTCGTCGACCATGAACTCGGTTACGGCGGAACCGACGCCACGACGCCGTTCGGAAGGCGGCACCCAGGCCCACAGCTTCGCGCTCTCGAGGTTGTCGACGAGGCCGCCAGTGAGCATGCCCTCCCCGACCATGCGCCCGCGTTCGAACGCGGCGTATCCGCGGTAGAACCGGCCCAGCGGCGCTCGGCTCAGCACTGAGACGGCGTCCTGGAGGCTGTAGACGGTGGCATCGGGCAGCTCGGCTCGCTCTGCCTCCACGTAGAGCTGCTGGTAGCGCCGCATCTCGTCCTCGGCGGTCGGGTCGACCGGCCGGACGTCGAGATCAAGCCCTCCGTACGCCACCGGACCACCGTCGCAGGGACCGCCGCGAGAAGGCAACCCGTTTCCGCGGTGGGCCAACGTCGCTGTGCTCAGGCTGCCCGAGGCGTCACGTCGTCAGAGTGAGAGCCTCGACCAGCCGCTCGCTGGAGATGTTGCCTCCACAGGACACCACCACGACCCGGCGGCCGGACAGCTCGTCGCCCAGGCTCCTGGCGGCGGCGACGGCGAGAGCGGCAGAGCCCTCCACCAGCTGGTGCTGAGAGTCGATGACCAGGCGGAGAGCAGCAGCGATCTCGGGCTCATCCACGAGCACCCATCGATCCACCAGTCGGTCGCAGAGCTCGATCGTCACCGCGTCGTCTTCCAGTCCACCGGCGGTCCCGTCCGAGAGTGTGGGCGAGCGGTCGTACGGCACGGGCCGGCCCGCTCGGACCGCGGCATACATCGCCGCGTCGTTGCTCGGGCAGGCGCCCACGATGTGCACCCGTGGGAACCTGCTGCGAAGGGCCGTGGCGATTCCCGAGATGAGCCCGCCACCGCCGACGGCCACGACCACGGTGTCGGGTCCATCGGGCCACTGCTCGATGAGCTCGAGACCGACGGTGCCCTGCCCGGCGATGACGTCGAGGTCGTTGTAAGGCGACACGTAGATGAGCCTTTCAGCGGCTGCGAACTGGCGGGCCGCCCGCTCGGTCTGCCCGCTCTCGTCACCGGCCTGCCGCACCTCGACGCCGTAGCGGCGGATTGCCGCGACCTTGACCTCGGCGGCCCCGCGGGGCACGAAGACGAGCCCTCGTCCGCCGACGGCGGCGAGCGCGTATGCCATTCCCTGGCCGTGGTTTCCCGTGGAGGCCGTCACGATGCCTT
Source organism: Nocardioidaceae bacterium (assembly GCA_050700615.1). Lineage (GTDB taxonomy): Bacteria > Actinomycetota > Actinomycetes > Propionibacteriales > Nocardioidaceae > JBOHDU01. The sequence goes on along the minus strand of JBOHDU010000264.1, from coordinate 3,124 downwards.
GCCGTCGCTGGTCCTGGGTGAGGGTAAGCAGCTTCGCTAGCGCCCCCCGCGCCTTGAAGGACCCGGTGCGCTGAAGGTGCTCGCATTTGAGCCGGACGTCCCCGGCGACATCGTCCGCGAGCAGGTGCAGCCGATCCAGTGGTGTGGTCACGACGTAGGGCCGGATCAGCTGCTCTGCGCGGCCGATCCGACGCAACAGGTCACTCTCGATGTCAGAACGCTCCATGGCTTCTCGTCGACTGTCGTCCCGGTCAGCGAGCGGTGGACGGCACTCACTCGCGGCCCCGCCTCCCCCATGACGACTCTCGAATCGAGCCACGCGTCACGACAACGACACGTGCCCGGTGTCCGAGTGGCTGGCGGCGACCGAGCACTAGGCTGACCAGCCGAGGAGACGATAGCGAGGAGGCTAGCGCATGCCGAAGGCGGCGATCCGCACCGGCGTCGCCCTGCTGGTGGTGTGTGCGGCCGCTACGTCGTGCACCGGTGGTAGCACCCCCACGCCGGCCAAGCCGAGCACGCCGCCAGGCGGAGCGGTGATCGCAGCTTTTGCCCGCGCTTGGTCGGCCGGCCACCTCGATGCTATGCGCGGCGTCGTCGACGCCCCGACCGCGGCGGCACAGCAGATCGCCGCCGACGACGGTGATGTCAAAGCGACCAGCACAACAATCACGCTGTCCGGCGACCTGCGCTGTCGTGGTAGCTCGTGCAGCGAGCATGCGACGGTCAGGCACGAGCTGGCCGGCTTCGGACCCTGGACTTACCGGACGTCGATCACCTCGGTTGTCATGCGCGGGCACTGGCTGGTGCTGTGGACTCCAAGCGTCTACCACCCGGGCCTGACCGCGTCGCGAGTCCTGGCCAGTGTCCGCACGCTGCCCCCTCGCGCGCCGATCCTCGACCGCAACGGCGTCCCGTTGACCCCCGAGCGCAGCATCGAAAGAGTCGGGGTGGTGCCGAAGAAGGTGCGGCCCGCGACGTACCCGCAGCTGCACGCCCTCCTCGACATCGAGGAAGCGCCGCTGAAGACCCAGGTGGCGGCCGCGCAGCCGGACTGGTTCGTCCCGGTCATCGACCTACGGCGCGCCGCCTACCTACCACTGCGGGCCCGACTGCTGAAAGTCCCCGGCATCAGCCTGTACTCGTCCCGCCGGGCACTGGCACCGACCGCCACCTGGGCACGGCCTGTGCTCGGCACCGTCGGTCCCGCCACCGTCGACGCCTTGAAGAACGCCGGACCTGGCGCGCTCGATACCGACGAGGTCGGCCTCAGCGGGCTCCAGTACGTCTTCCAGCGGCAGCTCGCGGGCACGCCTGGGCTGCGCGTCGATCTCGTGCGAAGGTCCGACGACACCGTGCTGAAGCACCTGTTCGTGCAGCGTCCTCGACCCGGGCGGCCGCTCCGGACGACGCTCGATCTGGCCGCCCAGACCGCCGCGGAGAACGCCGTGGCTGCGGCCACGACAGTGACGGCTGCGGTTGTCGTCAAGGCGACGACGGGCGAAGTCCTCGCGGCCGCCAACGCGCCGGGGCCGACGTCGTACAACACGGCCTTCGTCGGGCAGTACGCCCCTGGCTCGACCTTCAAGATCGTCACCGCGGCTACCCTGCTGCACAAGGGTGTGCTCGGGCCCGAGTCCCCACTGCCCTGCCCGGACACCATCGTGGTCGACGGGAAGCGATTCAAGAACTACGAGACCGGCATCGTGGGCGCCAACCCGACTTTCGCGGATGCGTTCGCCGCGTCGTGCAACACCGCGTTCGTGTCGCAGCGTGCCAAGATCACCGGCGCCGACCTGGCCTCGATGGCGCAAACGTTCGGGTTCGGCCAACCGTGGCGGATGGGCCTGGACGGTTACAGTGGATCGGTTCCAGCAGATACTGACCCGGTCACCCACGCAGCCGACATGATCGGCCAGGGGAAGGTCCTCAGCAGCCCGCTGCAGATGGCCCTGGCCGCCGCCACCGTCGACTCCGGCGTCGCACACACGCCCACACTTGTTCCCCAGCTGGCTCGCGGCAAGGCGGTCGGAAGCCTCGCGCCGGCACTGAAGGCCCAGTTGCGGTCGCTGATGCGTCTGGTCGTGACGCAGGGGACCGGAACTGTGGTCAACCTGCCCGGCCTCCCCGTCTACGCGAAGACTGGGACCGCGGAGTACCAGCTCGGCAAGGGCACGGGGACCAACGCGTGGATGGTCGGCTTCCGCGGCGACATCGCCTTCGCGGTGCTGGTCGAGATGGGCACCACCGGTGCCGGTGCGGCCGGGCCGATCGTCAGCTCGCTGCTCACCCACCTGCCGGCGTCACTCTATCGCTGACGCCCGGGCCGGTCAGGGGCGAGCAACGCCGAGACCGCGACCCAACCTGGTGCCTCGGCGACGAACCGTTCTCGGCTCCATCCTCCTGCCCCGGCGGGGATGCTGGCGAGCACCGGGAGGCCTGTCACCCGCGGTAGCTCGGTGACGTTACAGGTCTCGGCCAGCTCCGGGGCGGCGGGAAACGAGCCGAGCACGATGCCGGCGGGCTCCAGGCCTCTGCGGCGTAGCGCCTCCACTGTGAGCTCGGTCTGGTTGAGCGTGCCCAGCTGCAGGGTCGTGACGGTCACAACCGTGAGCGTCGCCCCCGACCTGCGGAGCGCGCAGGCGAGGTCTGCCAGCGTTCCACCGGCCTGATCGAGGCGAACGAGCACGCCACCGGCTCCTTCGACAAGCGTGACATCTGCGGCCGCGCCGATCGACACGATCTCGGGGACGAGGTCCGCGACCGCCGGGATCGTGACCCCGGCGCGGGTGGCTGCGGTATCAGGAGCGAGCGGCTCACCCAGCCGCACGAGCTCATACGTCGACAGGCAACCGGTCAGCGACCGCACGGTCTCGACATCGGTCGGCAGTCCGACGTCGGTGCCGGTCTGCACCGGCTTGACGACACCGACTGCCAACCCGTCAGCACGCAGGGCGCAGGCGAGGGCGGCCGTAGCCACTGTTTTGCCGACCCCGGTGCCGGTGCCGGTGACGACGACGAATGTCATCCCGGGCGACCTGATCGCAGGCAGGCCAGGCGAGCGACCACCTTCTCGAGGTCACGGTCGCCGAGGGTGGCGCCCCCCGTGATGCGCAACCTGCTC
>JBOHDU010000263.1:0-4127 GCA_050700615.1 Nocardioidaceae bacterium | reverse complement strand
GCCTCCAGGCCGGCGCACAGGGCAAGTGCCGACTTCCCTGTGCCTGCCCGCCCGCCGAGCGAGACGATCCCGATGTCGGGGTCCATGAGCAGATCGAGCGCGACCCGCTGCTCGGCGGATCGGCCGTGCAACCCGAACACGTCCCGGTCGCCACGAATCAGCCGGACCTGCTTGTCGGGCGTGACCCGCGCCAGTGCGCTGCCACGCTCGGAGACCAGGACCAGACCGGCATGGCAGGGCAGCTCACGCGCGGCGTCAAGATCGGTGACGCCCTCGGCGTACAAGGCGTCGATGTCGGCGGCGGACACGTCGACCTCGCTCATGCCGGTGTAGCCGGTCTCGATCGCCAACTCGGCGCGGTACTCCTCGGCCGGCAGTCCCACCGAGGACGCCTTGACCCGCATCGGCAGATCCTTCGAAACGAGGGTGACCGCTCGGCCCTCGGCCTGCAGGTTGAGTGCGACCGCCAGAATCCGGGTGTCGTTGTCGCCCAGCTGGAAGCCCGAGTGGAGCATGGCGGGGTCGCTGTGGTTGAGCTCCACATGGACCGTGCCGCCGTCGTCACCGATCGGCACCGGAGAGTCAAGCCGCCCGTAGACCACGCGCAGCTCGTCGAGCAACCGAAGGGCCGAGCGGGCGAAGTACCCGAGCTCGGGGTGATGGCGCTTGCCCTCGAGCTCGGTGATCACCACGACCGGCAGCACGACGTCGTGCTCATGGAACCTCTTGAGCGAAGCCGGGTCGGCAAGCAGGACGCTGGTGTCGAGGACGTAGGTCCGGCCTCGAGATCCCGGCTCGGCCGCGGCCGTGCGCGAACGATCAAGAGGCGGCGTACCTGTCGCCGTGGACGGGCTAGACGCACGGGCGGCGGCATCTGACCGGCTCGCTGTGGTGCTCCTGGCAGCAGCCACGCTTCATCTCCTCGCGGACCGCGCTGCATCGCCCACCCGGCCCTGGCTCGTGCGTCGCCTAGGTGGGTCTCGCCCCTGACGGCGCATCCGGACCGGGAAGCGTCAGTTGGGCTCGATGCCTGCCCACTGGGTTGAGCACTAGCGTTGCCTCCCGTGACGGCAGGCTCTCCCTGCCGTCACCACCGACGGTACGTGGCACCCCGGTCGGCCCCGTGCCGACACGCTGGGAACCACCGGACCCGACCAGACCAGCATTTGCCGGGCCCGGCAGGCGCGCGAGGGTTGCCCGGTCGTAGCGCGTCGCCGCGTCAGGTGCCGAAGCGGCGCTCCCGCTGGGCGTAGGCCCGGATCGCGCGCAGGAAGTCGGTGCGCCGGAAGTCGGGCCACATGGCCTCGCAGAAGTAGAACTCGCTGTGAGCGCTCTGCCACAGCAAGAAGCCGGACATCCGTTGCTCGCCGGAGGTCCGGATGACGAGATCGGGGTCCGGCTGGCCCTTGGTGTAGAGGTGCTCGGCGATGTGCTCCATGTCGATGAACTCGGCCAGCTCCTCCATCGTCGTGCCCTGCTCAGCATGCTCCTGGAGCAGCGAGCGAACGGCGTCTGCCAGCTCGCGCCGGCCGCCGTAGGCAACGGCGATGTTGACGGTCATCCCGTCGACCGAGTCGGTGCGGTCGGCGGCGTCCTTGAGGCGGGACATGGTGTGCGCGGGCAGCATGTCGAGGGCGCCGACGGGGTGCAGCCGCCATCTCCCGCGCGAAGCCAGCCGCCCGACGAGATCCTCGATGACGGTGAGCAGCGGACCTACCTCGTCGTGGGGCCGCGCCAGGTTGTCGGTCGACAACAACCAGAGCGTGACCACCTTGATCTGGAGCTGGTCACACCAGCCGATGAACTCCTCGATCTTGTCGGCGCCCGCGGAGTAGCCGCCGACGATCTCGGCACCGAAGGCGCGCGCCCAGCGGCGGTTGCCGTCACACATGACGCCGACGTGAGCCGGCAGATTGTCGGTCGGGAGCCTACGCAGCAGGCGGCGCTCGTAAAGATCGTAGGCGAGCTTCTTGAGGGAGGAACGGGCATGAACCGGCGTCACCAACTGCCACCTTCCACCGTCACCACATGTCAACAGATGTGACCCACGCGGGCTCACATCACCCGAATTCAGGGTACCCCCAGACAAGACTCAGGTTCGGCAACTAGCGTTGAACCGTGATTGCCGATGCAAGGACGCGCCTGAGGGACGCAGCCCGCGAGCTCAAGCCCGCAATGCGTGGCTGGCTGCATCTGGTGACCTTCCCGCTCAGCGTGGCCGCCGGAGCCGTGCTCGTCTCGCTCGCCCCGACAACCGGCGCGCGATGGGGGGCCGCGGTCTTCGCGGGGTCGGCATCGTTGTTGTTCGGTGTGTCTGCCGTCTACCACCGCGGCCACTGGTCCCCGCGCTGGTCGAGCGTGCTTCGTCGGCTCGACCACTCCAATATCTTCTTGCTGATCGCAGGCACCTACACGCCGCTCGCCATCATGCTCCTCAACGGCACCAACGCGAGGATCTTGCTCGCCCTGGTGTGGGGAGGCGCCTTGATCGGCATCGCCTTCCGAGTTTTCTGGATCGGCGCTCCACGGTGGCTCTACCTACCCGTCTATCTCGCGCTCGGCTGGGCCGCCGTCTTCTGGATGGGCGACTTCGCCCGGCGGGCCGGTCCGGCGATCCTCACCCTGATCATCGTCGGCGGTGCGCTCTACACGCTCGGCGCTGTTGTCTACGGCCTCAAGCGGCCCAACCCCGCGCCCCGCTGGTTCGGCTTCCACGAGGTGTTCCACTCGTTCACCGTCGCCGCCTTCACCGTCCACTACATCGGCATCTCGATGCTCGTCTACGGCGCCGCGCACTGATCAGCTCGTCGGTCCGGAGGCCTGGGCGGTGAGCTCAGGCGTTGATGGCCCGCCAGACGCGATTTGGCGTGCACGGCATCGCGATGTCCTGGACTCCCAATGGCCGCAGGGCGTCGAGCACGGCGTTGACGACTGCAGGGGGCGCGGCGATCGCGCCGGTCTCCCCCACCCCCTTGGTTCCGAGCGGATTCGTCGTCGCCGCCGTGACCCGGCGGTCGGTGCGCATCGTCACCAGATCGGCCGCTGTCGGGATCGCGTAGTCGGCGAAGCTCGGCGTGAGCACATTGGCCACGTCGTCGTAGACAACCTCTTCGAACATCGCCTGGGCGATGCCCTGGACGGTGCCGCCGTGTACTTGTCCGTCGACGATCAGCGGGTTGACGACGTTCCCGACGTCGTCGACGCACGCATAGTCGACCAGCCGCACCACGCCGGTCTCGGGGTCGACCTCGACGACAGCGATGTGCGCCCCGAACGGGTAGGTCGAGATGTCGAGGTCGGAAGTCCGGGTGCAGCCGAGGCCCGGCTCGTAGCCGTCCGCGGTCAGGGTCTGGTCGGTGTACGACGCCAGCGCCACCTCCTGCAGCGACGTCGAGGCGTCTGTGCCTCGCACCGTGAACCGCCCCTTCTCGAACTCGAGGTCAGCGCGGTCGGCCTCGAGCAGCTTCGACGCCACCTCGATCGCTCGCTCGCGCACTTCCTGCGCGGCTTCGAAGAGCGCCGACCCGACGACGCTGAGCGAACGGGAGCCGTAGGAGTCGAAACCGTGCCGCGCACGCTCGGTATCGCCCTGCACGACCCGGACCGCCGACACGTCCACCCCGAGCACGTCGGAGACGATCTGCGCCCAGCTCGTCGCGTGGCCGGTGCCGTACGCGGTAGTACCCATCACGACGTCGGCACCTTCGGGCGTCAGCCGTACGCTGGCGGTCTCGACGGCGTTCTTGTCGTAGCGGATACCGCCGCCGCAGACCTCGACGTACGTCGACACACCGATGCCGAGTCGCGTCGCAGCACCTGACTCGAGCTGAGCGGCCTGCTTCGCGCGCCAGTCCTGGTAGCCGCTCAACGCGAGTGCGGCGTCCGTGGTGGCTGCGTAGTCGCCGATGTCGTACGTCACCCCGCCAGGGTTCTGGTAGGGGAACTCGTCGGCGCCGATCCAGTTGCGACGGCGCAGCTCGATCGGGTCGAGCTTCAACTCCACCGCGAGCTCGTCCATGATCCTTTCGATCGCGAAGGTCGCCTCGGGCCGACCGGCCCCGCGGTAGGCACCCACCGGTGTCTTGTTCGTCAGCGCGCATTGGCAGTGGATCCGGAAGTTGGGCACC
>JBOHDU010000262.1:0-1952 GCA_050700615.1 Nocardioidaceae bacterium | reverse complement strand
GCCATGAGCTGGCCGGTGAGGATGGTGCCGGCCAGGAACGCCCCCAAGGCAAGCCAGCCAATGGCGAAGCCGACCACTACCGGGGACAGGATGGCGAGCAGCGCCGGGGTGGCGAGCTCGCGCTGGGCGGCGCCGGTGCAGATGTCGATGACCCGCCCGTACTCGGGGCGTTCGGTGCGGTCCATGATCCCGGGGTGGTCCCGGAACTGGCGGCGCACCTCCTGGACGACCGTGCCGGCGGAGCGGCCGACGGCCCGGATGGCGAGCGCCGAGAAGAGGAAGGCGATGGACCCCCCGATGAGCAGGCCGATGAAAGTCTCGGGGTTGGCCACGTTGATGATCGTCTGCGACACGCTGGTGAACAGCGCGTTGCCGGTCTCGGTGACGCCCTTCACGTTCTCGGCGATGGTCTGGATGTAGGCGGCGAAGAGCGCCACCGAGGCGATGACGGCCGACCCGATCGCGAAGCCCTTGGTGATGGCCTTGGTGGTGTTGCCGACGGCGTAGAGGCTGACCATGATCCGCTCGGGCTCGCCCTGGAACTCGCCGGTCATCTCCGCAATCCCCGCCGCGGTGTCCGACACCGGGCCGAAGCTGTCCTCCGATACGACGACGCCGGGGGTCGACATGAGCCCGAGGCCTACCAGCGAGACCAGGTACAGCTCCAGCTGGATGTTGCCGTTACCCAGGGCGATGGCTACCACGATGGCGATGACGATGGCGATGATGGCGGGGACCGACGACTCGAGCCCGGAGCTGACCCCGGACAGCACCGTGGTCGCAGGCCCGGTGCGCGCCGCCTCGGCGATCTCCCGCACCGGGTTGGTCTCGGTCGAGGTGTAGTACTCGGTGATCCGGCTGGCGACCTGGCCGAGGACCACGCCGGCGAGCACCGCCCAGAACAGCTTGAGGTTGTGCACGTAGAACTGGGCGACGAAGAACGTCCCGATGATGGTGAGGATCGCCGAGGTGAGGAACCCCCGGTTGATGGGGGCCATCGCCGTGCGGTCCTTGCGAGACGCCCGGACGACGAGTATCCCGACGATCGACGCAAGTATGCCGATGGCGGGAACGATGAGCGAGAAGACCACGCCGACCTGGGCGCGCGAGGCGCTGAACGCCGTCCCCGCGAGGATCAGCGTGGCGACCAGGATGACGGCGTAGGACTCGAAGAGGTCGGCAGCCATGCCGGCGCAGTCGCCGACGTTGTCGCCCACGTTGTCGGCGATGGTGGCTGCGTTGCGCGGGTCGTCCTCGGGGATGCCCGCCTCGACCTTGCCAACCAGGTCGGCTCCGACGTCGGCAGCTTTGGTAAAAATTCCCCCCCCAACTCGCATGAACAGCGCCAGGAGGGAGCAGCCGAAGCCGAACCCGATCAGGATGTCGGTCGCGGTGTTCTGGGCCAGCATCACGATCACGGTGGCCCCGAGCAGGCCGAAGCCCACGACGAACAGCCCGGTGACCGCCCCGGTCCGGAACGCCACCCTGAGCGCGGCAGGCAGCGAGCCGTCGCGCGCCGCGGCTGCGGTGCGCACGTTGCCCCTCACCGCGGTGCTCATGCCGATGAAGCCCGCCGTGCCCGACAGGCTCGCCCCGACGAGGAACGCGATCATGCGGAACAGCCCGGACTGCCAGAAGGGCAGCACCGTGTGGCTCACCCCGTCTACGTTCTCGGTGATCGAGCTCGCGGTCAGGAACACGAGGATCGCCAACGGGACGACGATGATCCCGATCGCCTTGAACTGCCGGGTCAGGTAGGCCTTGGCGCCCTCCTGGACGGCCCGGGCGATCTCGATCATCGACGGCGTGCCCTGGTCGGCGCGCAGCACGCTCCGCATGAGGATGAGGGCGACGCCTATGGCGACGACGCCGCATGCGGCGGCAAAGATCAGCCAGGCCCACTCGGTGCTGTGCAGGTGGAACGACTGGTAGCCGCCCTTAGCGACGAATCG
>JBOHDU010000261.1:0-12060 GCA_050700615.1 Nocardioidaceae bacterium | reverse complement strand
GCGAGTTGTCGATCAACGCCCGCTCGATGTAACCCTGACTGAACGTGGTGCCGGCCTGGCGCAGGTACTTCGCGTAGGTGCGCAGGATGTTCGCCTGCCACCACGTCATGCCGGTGCGCACCACCAGCTCGTTCAGGCCGTCCTGCTCGATCTCCTCGAGCCAGAGCAGCCGCACCGTCTCGATGACGTTGCGCGACCGCGCGTCGTCGAACTCGGTCCCCGCCGGCAGCCGTAGCCCGAAGTCGTAGATCCAGACCGTCGAGCCGTCGGCGCCTCGGCTGCCCGATTCGCTCGCAAGCTTCGCGAATTCGATCTCGTACGGGCGCTCGTCCAGGACCTCGATGCCCATCTGGGTGAAGATCGGCAGGGCCCGCGCCAACGAGACGGCCTGCCCGGTGCGGAAGACCTTCAGCCGCCGGTCGGCCTCGTCGTCGGCGTCGGGCGTGTAGAGGTCGAAGGCCAGCCCGTTGTCGGCCGGCAGCTCCTCCAGCAGGGTGATGTCGCGGACGGCGGTCGCCGCGCCGAAGTCCTCCTTGTAGGCCTCGGGCAGGGCGTCGCCGTACTTGCGCAGCATCCGATCGGTGGCGTCCTCGCCGATCGCGATGGTCAGCAGGTCGGCGAAGTCGTCGGTCCAGCGGCGGGTCACCTTCGCCACCTCGGCCTCGACCACCGGACGCTCGGGCGACGGCGGCTGCGCTCCGGGACGCACCGCGATCAGCAGCTGCATGCGGGCCAGGTTCAGCTCCACGATGCGGTCGTCCCGGCCGATGATGTCGCCCGGCCAGTACCGGTTGATCACCGTGGTGACCTTGCGCCGGGTCTCCGGACCGAACCGGTCGGCCGGGAAGTAGACGAGGACGCTGACGAAGTCCCGGTTGAGGTGGATGCGCGCGAACACGCCCACCGACTCGTGCTCGGCCCGGTCGACGACGAGCTGGGCGAGCCGCAGCAGGTCGGTGGTCGGCGCCTCGAGCAGCTCGTCCCGCGGCAGGGTCCGGATCGCCGCAAGCAGCCGGCGCCCGGTGTGGCTCTCGGCGCGCACACCGGAGCGCAGCATGATCTCCGCGATGCGCCGGCGCACGACGGGCACCCGCGCGACCGTCCCGTCCTCGGCATTGGTGATCAGGCCGAGGAAGACGTGGATCATCTGCGGGCCGCCACCGCCGGCTGGGGTGACCACCGTGACGCAGTCGTAGTGCACAGAACGGCGCACCGTCGACACCAGCGGCGATTTGAAGATCACCAGCGGGGCGCCGCTGCGGAAAGCCGGGAGCAGCTCCAGCGGGGAGATGCGGGCGACCCCGCGCAGGACGCCCTCGGCGTCGTCGTCCTGGCTGCGGGCGCGGGGGCTCGCGAGCTCGTTCGCCGAGTAGGCGGTGTGACCGAGGATCATGTAGTTGCCGTCGGCGAGCCAGCGCAGCAGCGCGCCGGCCTCCTCGCTGGTCTCCCGGTCGAAGTGGCCCGGGTCGCCGGCGAGCTGGTCGGCCAGCTTGCGGATCAGGTAGTACATGTGCGGCGCGTCGGCGACCGCGTGCAGCACGTCGTCGAGCACCCGGGTGACGTTGTCGGCCACCGCGTCGTGCTCGTCGGACGGGACGAGGTCCAGCTCGATGTGCACCCACGACTCGACGATCGCGCCGTCCGGCACGTCGGCGTTGTCGTCGATGTCGTACGCCCGGGTCATCACGCCGCCGGGATCCCGGGTGACCACGATCTGCGGATGCAGCATCCGTTGCGGCTGCCGGCCGCTGCGCTCGAGCTCGGACCAGATCGACTCGACGATGTACGGCGCATCGGCGGACACCAGGTCGACGGCCGTCGTCTGCGCGTCCAGGTCGGTCACGCGCAGCAGCGTCTGGCCCCACGGCCGGGCCCGCCCGAACGCGAGCATGCCGGTCGCCAGCTCGGTCAGCGTGTCGCCGGTCCGGCCGGCGAGCTGGCTGCCGGCGTGCGCAAGGAAGCGCCGTGCGAACACGGCGGGGTCGACGGCCGCGGTCGCGGCGTCGGGCCCGGAGTCGGGCCCGGCGTCGGCGTGCGTGTCGGTCATGTGCAGGTCACCTCGTTGTGACGGCAGCGAACGAACGTCCTGCTCCCCATCCTGTCACTGCCGCCGTTCGCGTGGCAGCGGGCCACCGGCGAGTGCCGGGGAAGGCGCCAGGGGGCAGGATGCGAGGCATGACGATCGCCGATTCCGCCCGCCCGCGCCCGATCCCGACAAGTGCCTCGTACGGGATCACCGTCCGGCTCTACGCGGTGCCCTCCCCGTCCGTGGTCGGCGAGCTCGCGACGGCCGTCGGCCAGGCGGGCGGCCTGCTGACCGCGATCGACGTGAGCGAGTCGCGCACCGACCGGATCACCGTCGACGTCACCTGTTCGGCCGTCAACGGCGAACACGCCACCGAGATCGTCGACGCGATGCGCGCCGTGCCGGCGGTGACGGTGCACCGGGTCAGCGACCGCACCTTCCTGCTGCATCTCGGCGGCAAGATCTCCGTTCAGCCGAAGGTGGCGCTCAAGACCCGCGACGACCTCTCGATGGCCTACACGCCCGGCGTCGGACGGGTCTCGCTCGCGCTGGCGCAGAACCCGGAGGACGTCTCGAAGCTGACGATCAAGGGCAACTGCGTGGCGGTGGTGACCGACGGATCCGCGGTGCTCGGGCTGGGCAACATCGGGCCCGGGGCGGCGTTGCCGGTGATGGAGGGGAAGGCCGCCCTGTTCAAGCGGTTCGGTGACATCGACGCGTGGCCGCTGTGTCTGGCCACCCAGGACGTCGACGAGATCGTGCGCACGGTGCAGCTGATCGCGCCGGTCTTCGCCGGCATCAACCTCGAGGACATCTCTGCCCCGCGGTGCTTCGAGATCGAACGCCGGCTCAAGGAGCTGCTCGACATCCCGGTCTTCCACGACGACCAGCACGGCACCGCGATCGTCGTCCTGGCAGCCCTGACCAATGCCTTGAGGGTGGTCGCAAAGGGCTTGCCTGACGTCCGGATCGTGATGTCCGGCGCCGGGGCAGCGGGCTCGGCGATCGCTCGAATCATCCTGGCGGGTGGCGCCCGCAACCTCGTCGTCGCCGACGTCGATGGCGTGATCTACCGCGGTCGTGATGGGCTCACCCCATCGCTGCAGCAGATCGCCGACAACACGAACCCGGACAACATCGTCGGGAGTCTGAAGGAGGCCGTCAAAGGGTCTGACGTTTTCATCGGGGTTTCCGCACCCAACCTGCTGACCGGTGACGACGTGGCGACGATGGCCCCGCGCTCGATCGTGTTCGCGCTCGCCAACCCCGACCCCGAGGTCGATCCGGGCGCCGCGCGCGAGCATGCCGCAGTCGTCGCCACCGGTCGGTCGGACTACCCCAACCAGATCAACAACGTGCTGGCGTTTCCCGGCGTCTTCCGGGGACTGCTCGACGCCTCCGCCTCCGTGATCACCCAGGAGATGCTCGTGGCCGCAGCCCAGGCGATCGCATCGACGGTCTCCGATGAGGAGCTCAACGCCAACTACGTGATTCCCAGTGTGTTCAACGAGGATGTCCACAAGCGGGTGGCCGCGGCAGTCAGAGAGGCTGCCCAGGGCTCGGGCTGACGAGATGGCCTACTACACCGGGCAGCTCCTGCTGGCCACGCCCAAGCTGCTGGACCCGAACTTCTTGCGCGGCGTTGTCCTCGTCCTCGATGACGACGAGGACGGTGCGCTCGGGGTCGTGCTCAACCGTCCCTCGACCCTCCCGTTGGCCGCCGTTCTGCCGAGCTGGTCCGAGGCAGCCGCCGAGCCGCCGATGCTCTTCACCGGCGGCCCGGTCTCGCCGGACTCGGCAATCGCGGTCGGGCTTCGATACGGCCAGGGTCAGGTGGTCGGATTCCGGCCCCTCACCGGTCCCTTCGGCCTGATCGACCTCGACGCGGAGCCCGACGAGCTGGTGCGCGGGCTCGCCGGGCTTCGGGTCTTCTCGGGCTACGCAGGCTGGGGGCACGACCAGCTCGAGGACGAGATCGCGGAGGGGTCCTGGTATGTCGTGGAGTCGATGCCTGACGACTTGCTGCATCCGCAGCCGGACGGTCTCTGGCGTTCCGTACTCCGCCGCCAGCCAGGGGAGCTGGCCTACGTCGCGACCTATCCTGACGATCCGAACCTGAACTAGTTCGTGAGGTCGGTGCAGGCACCGTAAACTAGCGCGTTGTGAGTGCCAAGTTGAGCCCGGGCGTCGAGACCGTCGAGGATCGGCGGACCCAGGAGTCGGTCGAGGAGGGGGACCACGACCGATTCAGCCACTACGCTCCCAAGGAGAAGTTGACCGAAGCCATGGTCATGGGCACGCCGGTCGTGGCGCTGTGCGGCAAGGTCTGGGTTCCGAGCCGGGACCCGAAGAAGTACCCGGTCTGCCCGTCGTGCAAGGAGATATGGGAGTCGCTGTCCGCCGGCGACGACGACGGCGCCTGAGGATCTCGCATTTCGGGGCCTCATCCTCGACCTCCGCCCAGGTCGTCTCTCGACATGCGGCGTGCCTCCCGGGAGCGGGCGGCGGCCTTCCCTGGTCGACATTCGCGGCCAACGCCGGAGGTTGTCTCCTGATCGGGGTTCTCGTGGTGTGCGTCGGGGAGGTGTGGCGACCCGGCCGACTGGTGCGGCCCTTTCTGGGCGTCTGGTTCCTCGGCGCCCTCACGACGTTCTCAACGTTCAGCCTGGAGACGTTCAGGCTCCTGGAGGACGGCGCCGTCCTGGAAGCCACGCTCAACGTCGTGCTGAGCCTGGTCCTCGGCCTGGCCGCCGCCGGCGCGGCGTTCTACGTCGTCTGCGTGTTCGCCTGACCCCGGGCTGAGCCGCCTTCAGGCGGGCCCTCCGAGCCGCTGGCCGGAGTCGGTCGCGAAGACGTGGATGTCCTCGGCCTCGGCCGTCACGTTGACCTGCTGCCCCTTCTCGAAGCCGCGCCGCGTCTCCACTCTTATCACCACGTTCGTGGCATCGGTGAGTGCCTCACCGGGCCGCGAGTCCGTGACGCCGTACAGGTAGGCATCGGCCCCGAGCTCCTCGACGACCGTTATAGTGACCCGAATGCCGTCGCCGTCGTCGCTGATCCTCAGCTTCTCCGGCCGGATGCCCAACGTGACCGTGGCCTCGTGCTCGGACCGCTCGGCCGCCGTCACGCGGACAGCCAGCTTGTGCCCGTGCACGATCGCGTGAGCGTCCCCGAGCTCGGCGTCGAAGAGGTTCATCGCGGGAGAGCCGATGAATCCGGCGACGAACAGGTTCGCGGGACTGTCGTACAACGCCAGCGGTGTGTCGACCTGCTGCAGAAGGCCGTCGTTCAGCACGGCCACGCGATCACCCATGGTCATCGCCTCGACCTGGTCGTGGGTGACGTAGACCGTCGTCACGCCCAGTCGCTGTTGCAGTGACGCGATCTGGGTGCGCGTCGAGACCCTAAGCTTGGCGTCGAGGTTCGACAGCGGTTCGTCCATGCAGAACACCTGGGGATTGCGCACGATGGCTCTGCCCATCGCCACTCGTTGCCGCTGGCCGCCGGACAGCGCCTTGGGCTTCCGGTCGAGCAGCTCCGACAGCCCCAGCAGAGCGGCAGCCTCCGCGACTCGTTCGGTGCGCTCGGCCTTGCTCTCGCGGGCCATCTTCAGCGCGAAGCCCATGTTCTCGGCGACGGTCATGTGCGGGTAAAGGGCGTAGTTCTGGAACACCATCGCGATGTCACGGTCCTTCGGCGCGACCGACGTGACGTCCCTTTCGCCGATCAGGATGCTCCCCTTGCTGACCTCCTCGAGGCCTGCCAGCATGCGCAGCGAGGTCGACTTGCCGCATCCGGAGGGCCCGACCAGGACCATGAACTCGCCATCGCCGATCCCGAGGTTGAGCCCGTCGACTGCGGGCACGCTGGCCCCGGGATAGGTGCAGCTGGCGTCTTGGAACGTGACGGTGGCCATCGCCAAACTCCCCTTCACCGGCAGGCACGTGCCGGACGATCCGTGGTAAAGGTGAACGCCGCGAGTCTTGCACATGCTCGGCAGTGAAGCCTCGCCATAACGGCCGGCGCCGTACCACCGTCGGAGTAGGGGGGCCTGCGTCTGCCGGCCGATGACAACGCGAGCAGAGCGCCCTAGCCTTCAGGTCGTGGACAAACCGGCCCAGGACCTCGGCGAGCTGCGCGGTCGGCGGGCCGGGGTTGTCGGACCGCTGGCTCTCGCGGTCGTGCAGATCGTCGGGACGCTCGGCGCAGCGCATCGGCAGCAGGGCCGCGCCCTCGACGTGCTTGCGTTCGCTCTGCTGCTTGCCGGCCCGGCGGCCCTACTGCTCGTTCGACGTGCGCCGGTCCCGGTGCTGTGGTTCGTGACCGCCGTAACGCTGGGCTACCTGGTGCGCGACTACCCGTTCGGGCCGTTCATCTTCAGCATGGTGGTCGCCGTCATCACGGCGGTCGTGCTCAAGCACCGGCTCGCGGCGGTAGCCGCCATGGTCGCCCTGGTCTGCGGCCACTTCGTCATCCACGGCCTCATTCTCAACGGGGGCTGGTCGTGGCCGCTGGTGCTGGGGGTCAGTGCCTGGGCGCTGGTCGTGCTCTTCGTCGCCGAGGTGATCCGCGGCCGCCAGGATCGGGTAGCAGCGTCGCGCCGAGAGCGCGCCGAGACCCAACGCCGGCAGGCGAACGAGGAGCGGCTCCGGATCGCTCGTGAGCTGCATGACGTGGTGGCGCACCACATGTCACTCATCAACGTCCAGGCCGGTGTGGCCCTGCACTTGATGGATCGCCGTCCCGAGCAGGCGCAGACTGCGTTGGCTGCGATCAAGGACGCGAGCAGGGAGGCGCTGACCGAGCTCAGGTCGCTCGTCGGCGTGCTCCGAGACGAGGACGAGGCTGCCCCCCGGGCGCCCGTGACCCGTCTCGACGGGTTGGACGAGCTGGTGCGCCGCTCCGGCCAGGCAGGACTGGACGTGCGTCAGCGCGTCACGGGCACCCCCCGACCGTTGCCTGTGGCGGTCGACCTGGCTGCCTTCCGCGTCGTGCAGGAGGCGATCACCAACGTCGTACGCCACTCCGGCGCCAGGCGGGCCGACCTGTGGCTCGACTATGGTGACGAGGTGTTGGGGGTCCAGGTCGACGACGACGGGCGTGGTATCCCTGACCGGGCGCTAGCCGAAGCCGAGGGCAACGGCATCCGAGGGATGCGCGAGCGCGCCCATGCACTGCGTGGTGAGCTGACGGTCGGGAAGTCGCCGAGCGGGGGCGCCCGGGTGACGTTGCGACTGCCGACGGCGGTCGACGAGTGACGAGGGCATCCAGATGATTCGTGTGGTGCTCTGCGACGACCAGGCACTGATACGTGGTGGTCTGCGCGCCCTGCTCGAGGCCGAGCCTGACCTCGAGGTGGTCGGCGAGGCGGCGAACGGTAAAGAGGCCGTCGAGCTGATCGCGAGCACAGCCCCCGACGTCGTGCTGATGGACATCAGAATGCCAGTGATGGATGGGCTGGAAGCCACCCGAAGGGTCACCACGTCGTCTCGGCTGGCATCGACCCGGGTGGTGATCCTGACCACGTTCGACCTCGACGAGCACGTCTTCGAAGCGATCCGGATCGGAGCCAGCGGCTTCTTGGTCAAGGACACCGAGCCAGCCGACCTGCTGGCGGGCGTTCGTGCGGTCGCCAGCGGCGACGCCCTGCTGTCGCCAGGCGTCACCCGACGCCTCATCGCCGAGTTCGCGAGCAGGAGCCGTTCCACCTCCTCGCCGGAGATCCTCGACGAGCTGACCGGACGCGAGCTCGAGGTCATGGGCCTGGTCGGCGAGGGGCTGAGCAACGACGAGATCGCGGCCCGGCTGGTGATGAGCCCGGCTACCGCGAAGACCCATGTAAGCCGCGCCATGACCAAGCTCCACGCACGTGACCGGGCTCAGCTCGTCGTGCTGGCGTATGAGACCGGGTTGGTCACGCCCGGGTGGCGGAGCTGACCAGGCTCGCCGCTCACCCGCCCTACTCCCGGCGGGGTAGCGACCGGGGTCTCTCTGCACCCGCCGTGTCAGCCGAAGTCACAACCTCGAGCCGACGACTACATGCCGTGGCTCGAGGAGCATCGAGACAACGCACATCTCGAGCTCACAAGGGAGAACGCAATGCACTCGTTGATGACATCGCCTCTCGTCGCCGACCCAGGGTGGCACGGCCATGCTGCTTGGTGGGTGATCTTCCCGGTGCTCTGGCTGCTCGTCATCGCCGGGATCGCCACTGCCCTCGTACTGCTGGGCAGGCGTCGGCGGCAACACGCCGGCCCGATGGCCGGCGAGCGCCGCCTAGCCGAGCGGTTCGCGAGCGGTGAGATCGACGACGAGGAGTACCGGGCCCGACTGGCCGTTCTGAAGGAGCAGGCACGATGAGCGCCGTCGTCGAGGTGCGCCAGCTCACCAAGGTGTACGGCGGGCGGCGTGGCCATGAGGTCAAGGCCGTGGACTCGATCAACATGACGGTCGACCGAGGTGAGGTCTACGGGTTCCTCGGCCCTAACGGCGCGGGCAAGACGACCACGATCCGGATGGTCCTCGGACTGGTGAACGCCACGGCCGGACAGGTCCGTGTACTGGGCCGGCGACCAGGGAGCAGGGAGGCCCTGGAAGAGACCGGGTCCCTTATCGAGGGGCCGGCCTTCTACCCCTACCTGTCCGGCCAGAACAACCTGCGGGTGGTCGCCAGGTACGCCGGGCTGAGCGAGAGGCAGATTCCAGCCGCTCTCGACCTGGTCGACCTGGCCGAGCGCAGCCGAGATCGGTACTCGACGTACTCCTTGGGCATGAAGCAACGGCTCGGAGTGGCTGCGGCCCTGCTGAAGGACCCGCGGCTGATCGTCCTCGACGAGCCCACCAACGGCCTGGATCCTGCCGGCATGCGCGACATGCGCGCAATCATCGGCCGGCTCGGTGCTGAGGGCCGGACCGTCCTGCTGTCCAGCCACCTGATGGGTGAGGTTCAGCAGGTCTGCGACCGGGTGGCGGTGATCGACCACGGCCGGATCCTGGTCGAGACCACGGTCGCGGAGCTCACCGACTTCGGCGAGCTGGTGGTCGCCGCTACCCCCTCAGACCTGGCCCGAACAACCCTGCTGGGCATGGCCGAGGTCGAGTCCGTGCAGGCGAGAGACGGTCGGCTCCACGTTCGCATTGACAGCCAGCACACCGCCGAAGTGGCCCGCCGGCTGGTGGAGGCGGGAGTGGCTCTGAGTGAGCTGCGTCGTGATGAGAGGCAGCTCGAGGATGCGTTCTTCGAAATGACGGACAAGAAGCAGGAGCCCAGTCATGCCTGACGTGATGGCAGTAACAAGAGCCGAGTTGTTCAAGCTGGTCAGGCGTCCCGCGATGTGGGCCCTGCTCGCGGCCGCCGTCGTGTTGCAAGAGATCTTCAGTTACCTCATCCCGTACATCTCCTACGTCAGCGGTGGCGGCCCGGCGAAGGGAGTCAAGCCGCCGCAGTACCTCGTCAGCACTCTGCCCGCGCAGTTGGTCGACAACACGATCAGCGGGTTCCCCGTCTTCATCGGTGCCCTCGCCGTGGTCTTCGGGGCATTGATGTTCGGCGGCGAGTACGGCTGGAACACGGTCAAGACCCAGCTCACCCAGCGCCCGACCCGTCTTGTGGTGCTGGCCGGGCAGTTGGTCGCGCTCGCTGCCTCGGTGCTCGTCAGCGTGGTCGTGCTGCTGGCCGTGGGCGCCGTGACCTCGACGGCGATCGCCGCGGGCCAGGGCAGGGCGATGAACTGGCCGTGGTTCGGGGTCATCGTCGCCGGGGTCGGCGCGGGTTGGCTGGTGTTGATGACGTGGGCGGCGCTCGGAGCGGTCATGGGAGTGGCGATGCGGGGCGTGGCGCTGCCCATCGGTCTTGGCGTGGTCTGGGTGCTCGGCATCGAGAACCTCATCGCGGCCATGGCGGACTCCGTCCTGACCGGTCTGCAGCCGCTGCGCGACGTGCTGCCGGGTTCGAGCAGCGGATCGCTGGTGTTCGCCGCGATGCCGCCCCGTACGTTGCCGCCTCCGCCCGGGGTGGCCTCCTCGGTGTCCGGCACCCAGGCGCTCGCGACCCTTGTGGGCTACGTAGCCGTTGCCATGGTCATCACCGCCTGGATGACCCGGCGACGCGACGTGGTGTGAGCGTCACGGCGGCGGTCCCGTCTCGGCAGCACCCGGGACCGCCGCCGCGACGAGGGGCAGCACTCGGTGCTCGATCTGGCTCGCCAAGGTGATCATCGTCGCCGCCCGTTCGATACCGGGATAGGAGACGACCCTGTCGAGCACGCGTTGCAGGTCGGAGTTCGACCGGGCCACGACGCGGCACCAGAGATCTCCGGGCCCGGTCACCGTGTGTGCCTCCAACACCTCGGGGATCAGCGCCAGGTGCTTCGCGATCGGGTCGTGCCCGGCAGCCTGCCGGATCTCCAACGTGACGAAGGCCGTCACCGCGAATCCGAGCGCGGCCGGGTCCACCTGCGGGCCCCAGCCTTGGACGACCCCGGACTTCTCAAGCCGGTCCAGCCGTGCCTGCACGGTGCCTCGGGCCACGCCGAGCCGGCGCGAGGCCTCGAGGACGCCGATCCGCGGCTCGGCTGCGAACAGCTGCAGGATCGAGGCGTCCAGCCCATCGATCGCCATCGCGATGACTCCCTTCGACAGGGTAGAAGTTGCGCGGGTCACACCCTGGGCAGGCTGCGCACCGCCGGTCAGGCTGCCGGACACGGCCTGTGCAAACTGTCCAGCCTGAGGCTCCACCCTTGCACAGACTGCGCGATGCAGACCACGATGGCGAGATGACCGAGACTTTGACACCCGAAGAGCGCGAAGCTGACCTGACGCTCGAGCAGCTCAAGCAGCTGGTCGGCCTGGTCGAGTACGACGAGGAGAAGGATCCGTTCCCGGTCACCGGCTGGGACGCCGTCGAGTTCGTCGTGGGAAACGCGACCCAGACCGCCCTCTTCTACCAATCCGCCTGGGGCATGGACCTGATCGCCTATAGCGGCCCCGAGACCGGCAACCGCGACCACAAGTCGTTCGTGCTCAAGAGCGGGTCGATCCGGTTCGTCATCAAGGGGGGAGTTGCGCTCGACAGCCCGCTGCTCGACCATCACCGTGCTCACGGCGACGGCGTCAGCGACATCGCGCTCGAAGTGCCCGACGTCGACAAGTGCGTCGAGCAGGCCCGGCGCACCGGCGCCGCGATCCTCGAGGAGCCACACGACATCAGCGACGAGAACGGCACCGTGCGGATGGCGGCGATTGCGGCCTACGGCGACACCCGCCATTCGCTCGTCGACCGGTCGCAGTACCACGGCCCCTACCTACCCGGCTATGTCGAGCGCACGTCCACGTACGCCAAGCGCGACGGTCAACCCCCGCGGCTGTTCCAGGCGCTCGACCACGTGGTCGGCAACGTCGAGCTTGGCAAGATGGACGACTGGGTGAAGTTCTACAACAACGTGATGGGCTTCGTGAACCTGGCGGAGTTCATCGGCGATGACATCGCCACCGACTACTCGGCACTGATGAGCAAGGTGGTCGCCAACGGCAACCACCGGGTCAAGTTCCCCCTCAACGAGCCGGCCGTTGCCAAGAAGAAGAGCCAGATCGACGAGTTCCTGGAGTTCTACGGCGGCCCCGGCGCGCAGCATCTGGCGCTGGCGACCAACGACATCCTCTCGAGCGTCGACATTCTGCGTGCCCACGGCATCGAGTTCCTCCATGCCCCCGACTCCTACTATGAGGATCCCGAGCTGCGGGCCCGCATCGGCGAGGTCCGGGTGCCGATCGAGGAGCTGAAGCAACGCGCGATCCTGGTCGACCGAGACGAGGACGGCTACCTGCTCCAGATCTTCACGTCGCCGATAGGCGACCGGCCGACGGTCTTCTTCGAGCTCATCGAGCGGCACGGCTCGTTGGGGTTCGGGAAGGGCAACTTCAAGGCGCTCTTCGAGGCCATCGAGCGCTAGCAGGCCCTCCGGGGTACGCTGTAAAACGTCCCGACACGTCGCTTAAGGAAGCAATAGGAGAGAAAGGCATGTCCACAATAGAAC
>JBOHDU010000260.1:0-3459 GCA_050700615.1 Nocardioidaceae bacterium | reverse complement strand
CGCGGGCCAACCGGTCCGACCGCTCGCTCATTGCGGTGGTCGTGCGGTCGAGCATGATCGCCAGGATCACGATCGCGAGCCCTGGCACGAACGCCTGCCCGACCAGCAGGGCTCCGAGCGCCTGGATCACAGGTCCACCGAGGCCAGGACCGCCGATCAAAGCGGCGATCGTCACCATGGCCAGCGCCGCCATCGTGGTTTGGTTGATGCCGACGATGATCGTCCGCCTCGCCATCGGCATCTGCACCTTGGTCAGCCGCTGCCAACCGGTCTGCCCCAGCGAGTTGGTGGCCTCCAAAGCCGTAGTCGGCACCTCACGGATGCCGTGCGCGGTGATGCGCACCACGGGCGGCAGCGCGTAGATCACGGTAGCTACCACGGCCGCCTGGGTGCCGATGCCGAACATCACGATCATGGGCACCAAGTAGACGAACGACGGCACCGTCTGCATCAGGTCGAGGACCGGTGTGACGACCGTGGTGACCGCCTTGTTGTTGCCCATCCAGACACCGAACGGAAGCCCGATGATGAGCGAGATCGCGACTGCGAAGAACGTGACGATCAAGGTGTCCATGCTGTCGGCCCAGTAGCCGAGCACGCCGAAGGACAGGAAGCAGAGCACGACGAAGATCGAGATCCGCCAGCCGGCGGTTGCCAACGAGAACCAGCCCGCCAGCGCGACCACGCCGAACCAGCCGATCTGCGGCACCGGTCTCGGGAACGCAGGCTGGGACAGCAGCTGCTGGATCCAGGTGATCGCGGAGTTGGCGTCAGTTCCTACGGCATAGGTGAACCTGATGACGACACTGTGCCCGGTCTCGAAGGCGTTGATCTGGGTGGTGATCCAGTTGTGCAGCGATGTCGTGCTGGCCTGGCTGAGCGGAAGGGTGTACTGGCCCCGCAAGAACGCCCAGGCGATCACCCAGACCGCGACCACGACCAGAGCCCACAGCCACTTCGGCGCCCGGCCGCGGCGCAGTGACGCCACGAAGCCGACCTGGGCGTCGCGACTGCGCGTGGTCGCCGAGACCGTCATGCTGAGACACCCTCCTCGGCCACGACCACCCGGAGAATCGCCTCGTCGTCGACGATGCCCACCAGCGTGCCATTGTCGACGACGCGCACCGGGTGCTCCGAGGCAAGCGCGGCCTTCGCTGCCTGCCGCACGACCGTGTCGGAGCTCATCACCGGGCCTTCGTGGGAGTCGTCCGGCCGGGGCTCCCGCATCACCCACTTGAGGGTCAGCACGTGGGAGCGCGGGACGTCCCTGACGAAGTCGGCCACATAGTCGTCGACCGGGGCGCCGACGATCTCGTCGGGTGCGCCGATCTGCACGATCTCCCCGTCGCGCATGATGAGGATCCGGTCGCCGAGCTTCAGCGCCTCCTGAAGGTCGTGCGTGATGAAGACCATCGTCTTCTGCAGGTCGTGGTGGAGCCTGATCACCTCGCTCTGCATGTCACGCCGGATGAGCGGGTCGAGCGCCGAGAACGGCTCGTCGAACAGCAACAGCGACGGCTCGTTGGCCAGCGCCCGGGCCAGCCCGACGCGCTGCTGCATCCCGCCGGAGAGCTGGTCGGGATAGTGGTTCTCGTAGCCGCCCAGACCCACCAGCTCCACGACTTCGCGAGCCGCCGCCCGCCGCTTCGATCTCGACACGCCTCGCACCTCGAGGCCGTAGCTGACGTTGTCGATCACCTTGCGGTGGGGAAGAAGCCCGAAGTGCTGGAAGACCATCGACACGTGGTTGCGTCGCAGGTCGCGCAGGGCACCCTCGCTGGCCTTGGTCACGTCCTGGCCGTCCATGACCACAGATCCCGAGGTCGGCTCGATCAGCCGGGTCAGGCACCGGACGAGCGTGGATTTTCCGGAGCCCGACAGCCCCATCACCACGAACACCTCGCCCGGGGACACTTCGAACGAGATGTCCTTGACGGCAGTGACGCAGCCGGTCTTCTGCAGCAGCTCTGCCCGCGGCAGGTCCGCGTCCGGAGTCCCGATCAGCTTGTTGGCCCGCGGGCCGAACACCTTCCAGAGGTTGCTCACGGTGAGGGCAGCTGCCCCCGGAGCCGACTCCGTGCCGTTGGTTGAGGTGGTCACTTCGGTTGTCTCTGTCATGGCAGACGGTCACTTCCTACGCCGTTGGCTGAAGTGGGGTAGAGCGGCATATCGTCTCGGTACCTGTAATAGGGCACGCTAGCCGCTGGCAGCGGGGTGTTGCCGAGAATCAGGTCGGCTGACTTCTCGGCCACCATCATCACCGGTGCATAGATGTTGCCGTTGGTGACATAGGGCAGCACCGACGCATCGACCACCCGCAGGCCGTCGAGGCCGTGTATTCGCATCGAGGTCGGATCGACCACCGCTGTCTCGTCGGCGCCCATCTTCGCCGTGCACGACGGATGCAGAGCTGTCTCGGCGTCTCTCGCGACCCAGTCCAGGATCTCCTGGTCGGTGTCGACCGACGGCCCAGGCGAGAGCTCGCCACCGTTGTAGGCGTCGAAAGCAGGCTGGTTCAAGATGCTGCGGGCCACTCGGATCGCCTCGACCCACTCGCGCCGGTCGGTGGACGTCGACAGGTAGTTGAACCTCAAGGCCGGGTGCTGCCGGGGATCGGTGGACGTGATCTTCACCGAGCCGCGGGTGTCGGCGTACATCGGGCCGATGTGCACCTGGTAGCCGTGCCCCTCGGTGGGGGCTGAGCCGTCGTAGCGGATGGCGACAGGCAGGAAGTGGAACATCAGGTTCGGGTAGTCGACGTCGTCGTTGCTCCGGCAGAACCCGCCGCCCTCGAAATGGTTGGTGGCGCCGAGCCCGCGGCGGAAGAACAGCCAGTCGAAGCCGATCTTGGGGCGGGCGCGCCACCGCAGCCCGGGCGCGATCGAGACGGGCTGCTTGGAGGCGTACTGGATGTAGACCTCGAGGTGGTCCTGGAGGTTCTCTCCGACGCCGGGGCTGTCGTGTACGACGGCGACACCGAGCCGCTCGAGCTCGGCGGCGTTGCCGACACCGGACAGCTGCAGCAGCTGGGGTGAGTTGATCGCGCCACCACAGAGGATGACCTCGGTGGCCCGGGCGTGCCGCCGCAACCGCCCGCCGCGGATGTAGTCGACGCCCACGGCGCGCTTGCCCTCGAAGACGACCTTCGTCGTGAACGCCAGCGTCTCGACCCTGAGGTTGGGCCGGCTCATCACCGGATGCAGGTAGGCGCGGGCCGCCGACAGGCGGCGGCCGCGGTGCAGATTGCGGTCGAACCGGGCGAAGCCTTCCTGCCGGTAGCCGTTGACATCGTCGGTGAGCGGGTACCCCGCCTGTTGGGCCGCCTCGAAGAACGCCGTGAAAAGTGGGTTGTCCGCCGGACCTCGCTCCAGCACGAGCGGCCCGCTGCCGCCGCGCCAATCATCGGCACCGGCCAGGCAGGTCTCCATCTTCTTGAAGTAGGGCAGGCAGTGCAGGTAG
>JBOHDU010000259.1:0-2649 GCA_050700615.1 Nocardioidaceae bacterium | reverse complement strand
GACCATCACGATCCCCAACTGAACGATGGCGGTCTCGGTCCAGCTGACCGACCCCGCCCGCGTGGCCGGCTTCGTCACTCCGGGCTCGAAGGTGGCGGTCTTCCTGTCGTCCGCTGGTTCGAGTGGCACCGCAACGGCTGGGAGCGCCGGCCCCTTCACCCGACTCCTGCTGCCCAACGTCGAGGTGATCGGCGTCGGGAGCACGACTCTTCTCTCGACGACCACGACGACACCTGCCGGTGCGCAAACCACCCAGCAGGTGTCGCAGACGATCCTCACTCTGGCGTTGACGCAGAAGCAGGCGCAGCAGGTGATCTTCGCCAGTGGCAACGGAACGCTGGCGCTCGGCCTGCTCAACGCCAAGTCCAAGGTCAGCTCGAACCCGGGCACCACCTCCGCCAACCTCTTCAAGTGAGAGACAGCAAATGACAGTCATCGTTGAAAGTGACGCGGCCTCGGCCGAGGCGCTGCACGCCGCCATCGGCGCCGGTGCTGCGCTGGTGCCGGGGATCGAGCACTTGCGCGCGCACTTCGAGCACCACCCTGGTGAGTACGCCGTCGTGCTCGGCCCGACGGTCGACATCAGGGCGGCCGTCGCGCTCGCGGACACGCTGCGGGTCACGCTGCCCACACTCGGCGTGATCCTGGTGCGCCGCCGGATCGACACGACCGTTCTCGCGGAGGCACTCCGCGCCGGCATGCGCGAAGTGGTGGAGGAGCGTGACCTCACCGGGGTCAACGACGCCATCGCCCGTGCCTATGCTCTGCACGGTGCTCTCACGGCCGGCTCGGAGACACCCGGCGAGGCTGCCGGCAGCGGCATCCTGGTCACGGTCTTCGCGGCCAAGGGCGGCGTCGGCAAGACCACGGTGGCCACGAATCTCGGCGCCGCCATCGCCGACAACGGCAAGCGGTCGGTCTGCATCGTCGACCTCGATCTGGCCTTCGGTGACGTCTCGATCGTGCTCCAGCTCTTCCCGGTGCACACGATCGCCGACGCCGTGGGCATGGACAGCAAGCTCGACCCCAACGTCGTCGAGTCGCTGCTGACCGACCACTCCCCCGGCCTCAAGGCACTGGCCGCACCCGTGCAGCCGGACGCCAAGGAGCGGATCAGCGCCGGCCTGATCGGCAAGCTCCTCCACATCCTGAAGGAGCGCTTCGACGTCGTCATCGTCGACACCCCGCCAGCCTTCGACGAGGTCGTGCTCCAGGCCTTCGACGAGTCCGACCTGCTGCTGCTGATCGGCACCCTCGACATGCCGTCGCTCAAGAGCCTCAAGGTCAGCGCGGAGACCCTGAGCCTGCTCAACCACCCCAAGGACCGCTGGCGGCTGGTGCTCAACCGCGCCGACATGAAGGTCGGACTGACACCGGCCGAAGTCGAGAAGACGCTCAACATGCCGATCACGACCCACATCCCGCAGTCCAACGACGTGCCGGCCTCGATCAACCACGGCAAGCCGATCGTGCTCGAGAACCCCAAGCACCCGGTCTCGCAGTCGATCAGGAACCTCGCCAACGAGATCCTGCTGCTGGCGCCGGTGCCGATCAACCGGACAACGACATCCCACCGCACCGAGGAGCCGGAGGCTCCCCGGCGCAGCGGACTGCTTCGTAGGAGGGCAGCCAAGTGACACTCGCCGACCGTCTCGCTCAGGCCCAGCTCGACCGCGGCGCGCCAACGCCGCAGGCGTCCCTGGCGTCGGACAACGGGCAGCGGCAGCGCGTGCACTCCGCCGAGGACCCGTTCGCCGAGGTCAAGCGCGAGGTGCACCAGGCGCTGGTCACCAGCATCGGGCCGAAGCTCTACGACGCCAACAAGACGCAGGAGGAGCTCGAGCAGCAGGTGCGGGCCACCCTGCAAGAGGTGATGGCCAACCAGGACACCCCGCTGACGATGGCGGACCGGGTCCGGATCGCCCAGGAGATCGCCGACGACATCCTCGGCTACGGCCCGATCGAGCCGTACCTGCGCGACATCGACCTCACCGAGGTCATGGTCAACGGCCCCTACGACATCTGGATCGAGCGCAGCGGCAAACTACAGCGCGTTGACGGCCGCTTCAACGACGAGGCGCACCTGCGCCGGACGATCGAGAAGATCGTGGCCCGGGTCGGCCGCCGCATCGACGAGTCCAGCCCGATGGTCGACGCCCGGCTCCCCGACGGCAGCCGGGTCAACGCCGTCGTACCGCCACTGGCCCTCGACGGCTCGCTGCTGACGATCCGGAAGTTCGCCGCCGACCCCTACACCGCGGACGACCTGGTCGTCTTCGGGACGTTCTCCCAGGCGGTGTGCGACCTGCTGCGCGACTGTGTGCGCGGCCGACTCAACATCTTGGTCTCCGGAGGAACCGGCGCCGGGAAGACGACCACGCTCAACGTGCTGTCGTCGTTCCTGCCCGACGACGAGCGCATCGTCACGATCGAGGACGCCGCCGAGCTCCGGCTCAACCAGGACCACGTGCTGCGGCTGGAGGCCCGCCCGGCCAACATCGAAGGCAAGGGCGAGGTCAAGATCCGCGACCTGGTCAAGAACACCCTCCGAATGCGGCCCGACCGCATCGTGGTCGGTGAGGTCCGGGACTCTGCGGCACTGGACATGCTCCAGGCGATGAACACCGGTCACGACGGCTCGATCACCAC
>JBOHDU010000258.1:0-2898 GCA_050700615.1 Nocardioidaceae bacterium | reverse complement strand
GTACCTGCATGCGGCCCGGCTCCGTGACGCGGGCCGCCCGTTCGCCCGTTCGGCGTCCGTGGCGAAGCTGGTGGCCACCGATGCCGCGATGAAGGTGACGACCGATGCGGTGCAGGTCCTGGGGGGCTATGGCTACACCCGGGACTTTCCGGCCGAGCGCTATCTCCGCGAGGCAAAGGTGACACAGATCTTCGAAGGCACCAACCAGATCCAACGCGTGGTCATTGCTCGCGACCTGCTCCGAGACCGCTCAGGACACTAGACCCTCTGTCGTCGCGCCCGTTGCGACAGGCTGTGGGTCTGCAGGCCAAGACCTAGCTAGGCATCGATTCCCGTGGTGTGGCTGAGGACCGGTGCTGTCCGGCGGCGGTCCTCGCGGCGCAGAATCGTCGCGACGTAGTCGCTTGCTGTCTCGAAGATGTCCACCTCGCGCCCGGCCAGCTCGGAGAGATACCAACGATGCTCGAGAACCTCGTGGAAGAACTCCGCCGGCTCCATCGTGCCGCGCAGCTCCGGCGGCAGCAGCCCCGTAACCGGCTCGTAGATCTGAGTGAGCCATCGGTGCGCGACCAGGCCTTCGTCCTCTGCCTGGAGCTCGTTGGTGGCGGCGAAGGCTCGCAGGTCGTTGAGCAGCCGACGGGCCTGGTTGTCCTCGACATCCATCCCGGTGAGCGCCCGCAGCCTCCGGCAATGGTGCCCCGGCTCGACGTACCTCGGCTGGATCCGGACCGTGGCACCGTCCCAGTCGGTGATGATGTCGAGCTCGTCGACGTCGAAGCCGAGGTCGTTGAGGCGCGCGATGCGCTGCTCGATCCGCCACATCTCGTCGGTGGTGAAGTCCTCGACTCCGGTGAGCTCGCCCCAGAGCTCGTCGTAGCGTGACTGCAACGAGTCGACGAAGTCGTGCGCGTCGACACTCTCGTCGAGCAGGCCGCCAGCTTGCAGGTCGAGGATCTCGGCGAACAGGTTGCCGGTAGCCGTGTCGAGGTCGAACGCGCGCTGGCCGTTGCTGACCTGCGGGTGGATCTCACCGGTCTCAGCGTCCACGAGGTAGGCGGAGAAGTCGCCGGCGGAGGGCCGGAACAAGGTGTTGGACAGCGAGCAGTCGCCCCAATAGAAGCCGTTGAGGTGGAGCCTCGTCAGCAGCGCCACCAGCGCGTCGAGCAGCTTCAGCATCGTGTCGGGTCGCACCCCGCGGGAGAAGATCTCGCGGTAGGGCACCGAGCTTCGCAGGTGCCGGGTCACCAGCGCCGGCTGCAGATCCTCCCCCGACGGCGTCTCGCGGCCGGTGACCACACCGATCGGCTCCACGACAGGCTCCCGCATCCGGCGCAGGTCACGCAGCAGCCGGTACTCGCGGTGGGCGATGGCCTCCGGGGTCTCCTTGACCGCGAAGATCTGATCCTCGACACGGACGAACCGCACCACGTGGCGGGACAGCCCGCGGGGGAGCGCCACGATGAAGTCACCAGCCCAGGCTTCGAGTGGTAGGTGCCACGGCAGCGTGATCAGGCCCGTGGGAGAGGTGGTCGCCACGATCCGCAGTGCCATGTTGGAGATCCTGTCACGATCGACAGTCGGGCACCCTTCCGAGCAGGCTCAGGAGTCCGGTCTGATGGCGCCCGCGTTCTCCTCGGTGGGCAGCCATGCAGGTCCTGCTCCGAGCCCACCCTGGATGTCTCCGGGGTTGCTCAGGACACACGTACGCATGGAGAGGCATCCACATCCCACGCAGCCGGTGAGCTTCTCCTTCAGGCGCTGGAGATCGGCGATCTGGCGGTCCAGCCGAGTGGTCCAGGTGCGCGAGACACGCTCCCAGTCGGCCTTCGTCGGGGTGCGGCCCGAGGGCAGCGTGGAGAGCGCAGCCAGGACTTCGTCGAGACTGAGGCCGACCCTTTGCGCGGCCCTGATGAACGCAATGCGGCGGAGCATGTGCCGCGGGTAGCGGCGCTGGTTTCCGCTGGTCCGCTCCGACGAGATCAGACCGACGTCCTCGTAGAAGCGCAGCGCCGACGGAGCCACGCCTGAGCGGTTCGACAGCTCACCGATGGTGAGTTTCCCGGGCAGGGTCATCCGGTCCTCCTTGCTCAGGCGCCGACCCGAGGACGCCCCATACAGGGACCTCAACATTACTTGAAGTCACAGATCCACCCAACTCGCCAAGCGGCGGTTCGGTCGGGCCCTCGAGCGCGGCGATCCGGTTGCCCATGGGGGCGGCGAGCGCAACGACGCTGCTCGGGATGGCGGCCGTCGAGCCGGTGTTGTTTCCAGTTCGTCCTAAGGTCGTGCCAAGGCATAGTCAACGAATGAGCGGAGGAGCAAGTGGTCACAACCGACCTGCCCGACCAGCCCGCGCACGGTGCGCATGACTACGACGAGGACGCGCGCAACGACGAGGTTCTCGTCTACGTCAACGGTGACCTGAAGCCTCGTGCGCAGGCCCTTGTCTCGGTCTTCGACTCCGGGTTCATCCTCGGTGACGGGGTCTGGGAGGGGCTGCGCGTGCATCGTGGCCACCCGGCGTTCCTGGAGCAGCACCTGGATCGGCTGTTCGAAGGCGCGAAGGCGATCGCTCTCGACGTCGGGCTGTCACGCGAGCAGTTGACGGCCGCGGTCTACCGGACACTCGAGGCGAACTCGATGACCGACGGTGTGCACGTCCGCTTGATGGTCACGCGCGGGGTCAAGGCGACGCCGTACCAGGACCCTCGGGTCACGATCGGTCCGGCGACGATCGTGATCATCGCGGAGCACAAGGAGCCGAAGCAGGTTGTGCGCGACCGCGGGCTCCGACTGTTCACCGTGCATGTACGCCGACCAAGCCCCGACATCCTCGACCCCAAGCTCAACGCGCACAGCAAGCTCAACGACATCACCGCGTGCATCCAGGCATACACC
>JBOHDU010000257.1:0-2833 GCA_050700615.1 Nocardioidaceae bacterium | reverse complement strand
GCATCGACAAGCAGGGGTTCACCATCGACAACCCCAATGCCAGTGGGTCCTGCGCCTGCGGCGACTCGTTCCACTGAGCGCCTGCGGCGACTCGTTCCACTGAGCGCCTGCGGCGACTCCTGCGTACGAAGTTGACGAGCACCGCTCTCTGAGGCCGTGCGGAGGCCCGGTCGTGACTGATCGCGAACGGACTCCTGTGTCGGGCCTGGTGACGCCTACTCCGTGTAAGGGTGGGCCAGGCCGCCGTGCGCCGAGATCTCTTCGCAGGTCTCTTGCCACTTCAGCTCCGCCGTGAGGTGGTCGACGATCTCCTCGACCGGCCGGGGGCGGAGCGGACGACGCGGCGCCTGATCGTCGTCGTCGTGGACGGCAGCCAGCGGTGGCGGATCGACATCCGGCAGCGCGGGCTCGCTCATGGCTCAACTGTAGAGTGCCGCAGGCGGGTCGGCTAGCCGAGTCGTTCCAAAGATTCTCGGCTGCCGCCGACGCAGCCGCGCCAGCCGGTCGCGAGAGCCGCCCCGAAGTCGTGTCCAGTGGGGCCACGGGCAGCAGGCCCGGGTAGATTTCCCTCGTGCCCATCGCTGTCACCGGTTCCGTAGCCACCGACCACCTGATGTCCTTCGAGGGGAAGTTCTCCGACTCCCTCGTCGTCGAGCAGCTCGACAAGATCGCCTTGTCCTTCCTCGTCGACGATCTCGAAGTTCGCCGCGGCGGTTGCGCTGCCAACATCGCGTTCGGCCTTGCCGCGTTAGGGGTAAGACCCGTGCTGGTCGCCTCGGTCGGCGAGGACTTCGGGAGCTACCGATCCTGGCTGGAGCGGCACGGCGTCGATTGTGACTCGGTGCACTACTCGGAGTCGCGACACACGGCGAGGTTCATCTGTACGACGGACTCGGCGCATGCGCAGATCGCGTCCTTCTACGCCGGTGCGATGACCGAGGCCCGTGACATTGAGCTGGCCCCGGTGGCCGCCCGCGTGGGGAGCATCGATCTGGTCGTCGTGAGCCCCAACGATCCGGAGGCGATGCTTCGGCACAGCGCGGAGTGCCGCGAGCGTGGTTACCCGTTCGCCGCCGACCCGTCTCAGCAGCTCGCCTGGTCTGACGGGCCAACGATTCGGCGGCTGATCGACGGTGCCACCTACCTGATGTCCAACGAGTACGAAGCTGCCCTGATCGAGAAGAAGACCGGCTGGGACGCCGACGAGGTGCTGTCGCGCGTCGGTACCCGGGTCGTGACGCTGGGCCCGGCAGGAGTGCGCATCGAGCGCAAGGGCGAGGAGACGCTCACTGTGCCGGCCGTGCCCGACGTCCCTGCCGTGGAGCCCACCGGTGTGGGCGATGCGTTCCGCGCCGGCTTCCTCGGCGCAGTCGTTGCGGGGGTCTCGATGCGCGTCGCCGCCGAGGTCGGAGGCGCGCTGGCGGCGTACGTCGTCGAGGGGGTCGGAACCCAGGAGTACACCTTCAGCCGCGAGGAGTTCCTGGACCGGTTCGAGCACGCGTACGGCGACACGTCGGCTGGTGAGGTTTCCACCTGGTTGGACCCGCACGCGTGACGTTCAGACACGGTTGAGTCGCCCGACCCTGCCCCGCGGGCGGAGTCACGCTGGAGTAGGGTTCTGTCGAAGGATCAACGTGAGAAACAGCGACGAGAAAGGCGCCCCGTGGGTCGATCTCTCACCAAGCGCATCGCGCGTCGGGTCACTATGTTCCTTCCAGTGGGGGAGTCACGGGGCCGGGTCCGCCGGGTAGGCGCGGCGGCTCTCGGGTTGGCCACAATCCTCGTGGTCAGTGGTTGCACCTCGGCAACCGACAACCAGTTCAAACGGCTTGGGCTGCCGCCTCCGGCGAGCGACCGGTCGCCCTACATGAAGGACCTGTGGATCGGGTTCTGGATCGTGGCGGCGTTCGTCATCGCCTTGATCTACGGGCTGATCATCTTCGCCGTGATCCGCTACCGACGACGCAGTGAGGACGAGGTCCCGACACAGGTGCGGTACCACCTCCCGATCGAGCTTCTCTATACCGTGGCTCCACTGATCACCGTCGCAGTGCTGTTCTTCTTCACGGTCCAGAAGCAGGACAAGATCGAGGCCACCGTCAGCCATCCTGACAACACGATCATCGTGACCGCCCAGCAGTGGTCTTGGACGTTCAACTACTTACACGAGCAGGCTGTGGGTGGCACCAACGTCTACGACGACGGGACCGTGGCCAAGATTCCTCAGCTGTGGCTGCCGCTCAACCAGACTGTCAAGTTCGAACTGCACTCGCCCGATGTCATCCACTCGTTTTGGGTGCCCGCGTTCTACTTCAAGCTCGACGTGATCCCTGGCCGAGAGAACTCCTTCCAGATGTCTCCGAACCGACTGGGCATCTTCCAAGGTCACTGTGCCGAGCTGTGCGGCTACGAGCATGCCCGAATGTTGTTCACGGTGCACATCGTCACCCCGGCGCAGTTCGACAAACACCTGCAAAGGCTCAAGGCCGATGGCCACACAGGGGTGCTTCTAGGCGGGATCAACTCGCACACAGTCGACGGCTTGCAGGTGGCTAATCAGGGAGGGACTTCATGACGGCGACTGCGGATCGGCGTACGGCCACACGGGAGCCTCACCGGTCGACCAAGGGTCAGGTGATCGTTCGATACCTGACCACGACCGACCACAAGGTAATCGGCAACCTCTACTTGATGACGTCGTTCTGCTTCTTCTTGGTTGGCGGCCTGATGGCCATGGTGATGCGGGCCGAGTTGGCCCGGCCGGGATTGCAGTTCGTCGACGACGGCTTCTATAACCAGCTGTTCACGATGCACGGCACGATCATGTTGCTGC
>JBOHDU010000256.1:0-2872 GCA_050700615.1 Nocardioidaceae bacterium | reverse complement strand
AATCGTGCAGCACCGAGCTCCCGGAACCGCTCCTGCTCCTCGGCGGGCAGCCCGAGCAACTCGCAGATCACGAGGAACGGCACCGGGAAGGCGAACGTCGAGACGAGATCTACGATCGGGCCGAGGCGTTCCATCTCGGCCAGCCGGCCCTCGACGATCTCGACGATGCGGGGCTCGAGCCGCGACATGCGGTGCTTGGTGAACTCTGGCGCGAGCAGCTTGCGCAATTGGGTGTGACCAGGAGGGTCGGTCATGCCAAGGCCGCCGATGGCTTCCGCCGGAGTCGTCGGCTTGAGGCCCAGCAGAGGGCTTACGTCGTTGCTGAAGGTGGCCGAGTCGGCAAGCACCGCCTTGGCCTCGTCGTATCCGCTGACCAGCCAGATCGTCGTACCGAACATGCGCTTGAGCTTCTTGACGGGTGCTGTGTCGCGGGTCTGGCCAAGCTCCGCCACGGGGTCGACACCCACCCGGCGGAAGGGCATCGAGAGTGACTCGGGAACGTGACGAAGGGCCACCAGATCGAGGCTGCCGCCAGTGCGACGCATCAGGACCCGGCGGGCGACTCCCCCCCTGGCTGCGCGGAACACGCTCTTCATCTCCATCCCCCTAACTCACCAGGGATCGTTGTGACGCGTCATCGGGGAAACCCCCCATTCGGGGTAGTGCGAAGGCCACCGGTCCCCTAGCCTACGGCGACTCGGCGCGAGGAGAGGTCGCTGCACCGCCCCGCCGTGTCGGTGTCGGGCCACGCGCGCGTCATACTGGTGCGCGGGGGCGGCATTGCCACCGCATCATCGTGGAGGAACCAATGCCAGTGGATCAGCCCGTCGACGCCGCAATGGCAGCGGGTGCATCCCGTGATCAGCCGTCGGTTGCCGAGGAGCCCACGTCCGGGGGTGCACAGACCAGGGGCCCCTCCCTCGGGACATCTCGACGCTGGATCCCCGTCCTGGGCACCTACGCGATCCCGATGCTCGTCATGCTCGTGGTCGGCTTGTGGGGGCTTGCGGGCGGTGACATGTGGCGCGACGAGGCGGCGACGTACCACGCTGCGCACCTGAGTCTCGGCCAGCTGTGGCATCTGGTGCACCACATCGACGTTGTGCACGGCACCTACTACCTGCTGATGCATCTGGTGGTGGCGATGGGTGGCCCCGGGATCGTGGTGCTGCGGCTGGCGTCGGTTGCCGCTGCCGTCGTGGCCACCGGTGGCGTCGTGCTGGTCGGGAGGCGGCTCGCGGGCAGCGCGGTCGGCTTCGTGGCCGGATTGCTGTTCGCCGTCACCCCCCTCACCTCTCGCTACGCCCAGGAGGCACGCTCGGTGCCGTTCATCGCCGCCGGGGTCGTCCTGGCGACCTACCTGCTGCTCGTGGCGTGGGACCGCCCCTCGACCAGGCGCTGGACGGCTTACGCCGCCTGCATGGTCGTGACCACCTATATCAACGAGATGGCCTTGCTGATGCTGATCGTGCACGGCGTCGTGCTGTTGCTGCAGGGAGCATGGCGGCGCCCCTGGCGCGTGCCGGTGAACTGGGTGATCACGTCCGCCGCGATCGTCGTCCTGTCTCTTCCGATCCTGATCGCCTCGCTCACCCAGACGGGGCAGGTCGCCTGGGTGCGACCGGTGAACTGGAAGGTGGTCGCCAAGCTGGCAACCGCATTCGCCGGGCCCCACCTAGCCATCGTCGCGGCGACCCTCGCCGTTGCCCTGATCGGACTGGTGGCAACCCGGGGGCCTGGGCCGTCGAGGCTGCGGACGCTGGCGTTCGTCTGGCTGGTTATCCCGCCGGGCACGCTCATCCTCGCCTCGCTCGTCAAGCCGATCTACGACGTCCGCTACATCTACTTCAGCCTTCCCGGGCTCTGCCTGCTGACAGGGCTCGGGATCAACGCGGTGGTTCGGAGCATCCTGACCAGGCTGCGGCCGTCCTCGCCCCTGCGCCAGGCCGCTTCTGTCTCGGCTGTGGTGGCCGTGATCGGCATGCTTGCGGCCGGCGGTGCCTTCGCCGTGCAGCTCCCCGTCCAGCGGGGCCTGCGCGGGCCGCTGGGCCACATGGACAGCTTCAACGAGGTCGCTGCTGTGATCAGCGAGCACACCCATCCAGGGG
The DNA here is from genome assembly GCA_050700615.1 of Nocardioidaceae bacterium. GTDB lineage: Bacteria > Actinomycetota > Actinomycetes > Propionibacteriales > Nocardioidaceae > JBOHDU01. The sequence goes on along the minus strand of JBOHDU010000256.1, from coordinate 764 downwards.
ATGCCGTGGTCTTCGTGCCGACGATGCGCCGACTGCTCGAGTACGTGTTCCCACACGCCTTCACCAACACCAAGGACATCCTGCAGCTCAAGTCGCCGACCGCATCAGGCACGCTCTCGGGTACCCAGGTGCGGGTCGCACAGACACGCAGCCGTCTCATGCACCAGAGCCGGGTGTGGCTCATCATGTCCCGGCGCGGCTACCCCGCTGCCGAGGACGACCGCCGCGCTGACCATGCCGCGCTCTCCGTGCTCGCCAATCACTTCACGGTGGTGCGCGAGTTCCACCCGCACGGCTTCAACGTGTGGCTGTTCGTGCGCGACGCGACCTGACGGACTGTCCTGAGCCGCAGACTCGCACACTAGGTGGCGCGGCCGTCGGGAAAGATAGTTCGTACCACGAACTATCTGGGGTTACGCTGACGAGGTGACATCTGCAGAAGTTGAGGCGGTCCAGGCGCTAGCCCGGATGTCTCGGGTCCTCGAGCGCGCCACCGGAGACCTCAACCTGGCTCAGTATCGGGTGCTGTCCGCGGTCGCCGCCGGCCACGCCCGAGCCTCGCGGGTCGCGTCCCGATTGGCGCTGGGTCGACCGACCGTCAGCGCGAGCGTCGAGTCACTGTGCCGGCGGCGCCTGCTCGAGCGCGAACGCACCGCCGAGGATCAGCGGGGCTTCACGCTGACCGTGACGCCGGCCGGCGCGGCGCTGCTCGAGGAGATCGAGGCCGAGATGGCGACGCGACTGCGACACCTGACGGCCAGAAC
>JBOHDU010000255.1:0-1562 GCA_050700615.1 Nocardioidaceae bacterium | reverse complement strand
CCTCAGCTCTGCGATCAAAATAAAAGAAACAGGAGCTCGTCCTTGGCCGAATCATTTAAAACGGTCATGTGCACGTGTCTGAGGCGCGGGCCAAGCGCTTCGACCATCTGGATCGGGTCGCTGTGCGAGACCGAGCTGTGGGACAGGTCGATCGTGACGTTGGCGTAGTCCTGGCCGACCGGATCCCAACTCGGAACGTAGGCCTGCAGCTCGCGCCGGGACGCGCGCCACGGATACATGTTCTCGACCGCGAAGGCGATTCCCGACTCGGCCTCGAGATCGGCGATCCCGGGCACGAACGCGCGGGCATAGTCGCGCTGCCAACGAAACGGGGGATGCACCACGATGGTCTTGGCGCCGAGGCTGCGAGCCATTTCGGCACTGCGCTTCAGCTTGCCCCACGGCTCAGTCCCCCACACACGTTGGGTGATCAACAGACAGGGAGCGTGAATCGCACAGACCGGAATGGCGTGGTACTCGCTGAGATGGCGGATCGCCTCGAAGTCGCGACTCACGGGGTCGATGCCCACCATCACCTCGACAGCGTCGTACCCCAACCTGCTGGCGTACTCGAAGGCACTTGCTGCACTCTCGGGGTAGACCGATGCGGAGGACAGCGCCACCGGAGCTGACGGCACCCGGACCGGGTCGGCCGGCCGCTGCATCACATCGAGTCCAGCTGTTTGAGGATGACGCCCTCACGCAGCGCCCAGGGACAGATCTCCAGCACGTCGATGGAGAACAGGTCCATCACGGCCTCGGCGACGAGGGAGCCCGCTACGAGCTGATGAGCCCGTGCGGGTGAGACGCCGGGAAGCGTCGTGCGCTCCTGTGGACTCATCTGCGCGATGCGCGGCAGCCACTCGCTCAGCTCCTCCCGAGCAAGCCGCCGGCGGACGAACGGCCCGTCTTCCGACGGCGCCGCCCCGCAGATGCGGGCCAACGACCTGAACGTCTTCGAGGTTGCCACGTGCTGGTCGGTCGACCAGGCCCGCAGCAGCGCTCTGGCCTCGCGAGCGATCTCCATCCGCACGAACTTACGCAGTGCCTTGATGTCGGCGGCGTTGCGATCGTCGCCCGACAGCCAGTCGCGGGTCAAGCTGCCCGCACCCAACGCGAAGGACTGCGCGACGTCGGGCAGCTCGTCGGCCCCCACACTGATCTCGAGGGACCCTCCCCCGATGTCGAAGACCGCGAGCCGCCCTGCCGACCAACCGAACCAGCGGCGGGCCGCGAGGAACGTGAGCCGAGCCTCGTCTTCGCCGCTCAGGACCGTGATCTTGACGCCGGTCTTCTTCTCGACCAGGGAAAGTACGTCGTCAGTGTTCCTGGCCTCGCGGATGGCCGACGTGGCGAAGGCGGTGACCGACTCGCAGCCTTGGTCCTCGGCCTCGGTGAGCGCGTCGCCGATGAACGACACCAGGGAGTCGATGCCGTGACGGGACAGATCGCCGCCGGGCGTGATCTGCTCGGCCAACTGGAGCACCTGCTTGACGGATGAGGCCGGGAGCGGTGCGGCCCCGCGATGGGCGTCGACGACGAGAAGGTGGGCGGTGTTCGAG
>JBOHDU010000254.1:0-1944 GCA_050700615.1 Nocardioidaceae bacterium | reverse complement strand
GCAGCGATAAGCGGGGACGCCAAGCTGGTGCCGCCCGCCTGAATCTCCCCGTTTTGGCCTAGGGTGTCGTAGATAATCAGCCCGCTCGTCGGGTCGGCATCCGCGGCGATGTCGGCGATCGCGCGGCGGGGGCAGTGCGTCGCGATCCCGGCCTGGTAGGGCGGGCGCGGCTCGTAGGGTGAGCAGCCGCTACCTCCGTCGAGCCACGCCGACTCGCTCCATCCGCGTGGCACGCTGGCGTCCACGGTCAGCCTGGTTCCGCCCACCGCGACCACCGCCGGGTTGGACGCCGGCCAGCTGGTCACATTGCCCTGGTCACCTGCGCTGGCGGTGACTACGACGCCCGGGTGGTTGTAGTACTTGTCGTAACCCACCTCGGCCGGGAGCTCACCGGGGATGCCGTAGGAGTTGGAGACGTACTTCGCCCCAAGCCTGACTGCGACGTCGACCGAGGAAGCCAGGTTGGTGATGCTGGAGTCGGCGGCCTGGACCAGGACGATGTGACAGTTGGGGCAGGCCGCGGAGACAGCGTCGAGGTCGAGTGAGGTCTCCACTCCCCAGCCCGCGTTGTTGGGCGGGAGCGGCTTCGTCAGCCCCTGCTGGTTGACGATCCGCAAGCAGCCGCTGCTGATCGTGCAGGCTGCGAGCTGGTTGTTGGAGCGAAACGTCGCGAGGTCGGCAGCCGCGTGAGAGTCGCCGTAGGCGTCCACGATTCCGACCGTCTGACCCTGCCCGGTGGCTGGCAGGTTGTAGGCCGACTGGATATCCGCCGCTCCGAGCCCGCCAATCGCCGGCTGGGTTCCGTTGGGCACCGGCTGCAGGCTATGGGTACCGATCACCGCGAAGCAGCGGGCGAAGTCATGCGTGCGCTGATAGCTGGTCAGCGCCTGGCAGCCCGCCGGCCGATAGTCCATGTCGGCCTACGCCCGCGCCCGTGCGGACGCCACGGTGGAGGAGGCTGAGGCCCCGCTCGAGACAACTCCGACCATCAAAACGATGGCCGCCCCCAAGGCGGCCCAGAGCGCTCCTGCGCGTCGACTTCTCCGGGACACCCCGACCTCCCCCTGAATGACGCGTCCAGGATCCGAGCGGCTCCGGCGCGTTCTGGTAGCGGCACCCTAGCCTCTCGAGCTCGGCTTGATCGCGAATTCGCAGAACCAGGCGGTTGGTCTGCTCGAGGATGCTGCGTACCCTGTGAGGTTGCGCCGCTGCGGGATGGCGCAACGCAGATGGCGCACCAAGGATGTGGTGGCCAGATCGAGCTTCCGGAGGTGCAGGCCGGTGAACATACGCAGCCTCGGACCCGCGAGCGTGGCCATGAGCCTCGCGTTGGTACTAACTGCGTGCGGTCCGACCGACTCGACTGTCGGCACCGCCGCGGGCTCGAGACCGCGCCAGCACGTACCGCTCACCGCCACCATGGCAGCGAGGGCGTTCCTCGACCGCTACGTCGCAGCCGACGGTCGGGTCGTCCGACGAGATCAAGGCGGCGACACGGTGAGCGAGGGCCAGGGCTATGGCCTGCTGCTGGCGGTGGTCGCCGACCGGCCTGCCGAGTTCCGCCGGATCTGGGTATGGACGCGCCAGCATCTCGCCGACCCCGATCGGCTACTGGCCTGGCGATGGGCACATGGCCGGGTCTCCTCACACATGCCCGCCTCGGATGCCGACCTCGACGTCACCTGGGCGCTGGCGCTGGCCGCCCGCAGGTTCCACACTCGGGCCTACCTGGGTGCGGCTCACCAGCTCACGGTCGCGATGTCCCGGCGCGAGGTCGCGTGGCGACACGGGCTGCCGCTGTTCGTGGCCGGGCCCTGGGCGCGGGGTGACGCGGGTGTCGTTGCTCCGGGCTATCTCGCCTTCCCGGCGCTGGCCCGGATGACCACACTGTCGCCCAACCCCCTGCTATGGAAGGCGATTCTGCGGAGCAGCATTCGGGTGCTG
>JBOHDU010000253.1:0-2041 GCA_050700615.1 Nocardioidaceae bacterium | reverse complement strand
TAGTCACCAATAACCACGTGATCGAGCCGGCCGTGCAAGGCGGCGAGATCACGGTCGCGCTCAACGATGGAAGGCAGCTCAGCGCCACCATCGTCGGCCGCAGTCCGTCGTACGACCTGGCCGTGCTGCAGCTGGAGAACCCGGGCGACGTGACGCCGGCCACGCTCGGGGTCTCGCGCGGCGTCAAGGTTGGCCAGTCGGTGGTGGCCATCGGGTCGCCGCTCGGACTCGACTCGACGGTCACCTCCGGCATCATCAGCGCCACCAACCGACCCGTGACGGCCGGCGGCGAAGGCGAGACGTCGTACATCAACGCCCTGCAGACCGATGCGGCCATCAACCCTGGCAACTCCGGCGGCCCGCTCGTCGACCTCACCGGCCGCGTCATCGGTGTCAATTCCGCCATCGCAACCGTCAGCCGCACGAGCAACTCCGAGTCCGGCAACATCGGGGTCGGCTTTTCGATTCCGATCGACCAGGTCAAGCACACGGTGCACCAGATCATCACCACCGGGCACGCCGTCTACCCGGTCATCGGGGCCAGAGTGTCCATCGGCACCAGTCTCGACGGGGCGCGGGTCGACGGGGTCACCGCCGGCAGCCCCGCTCAGAAGGCCGGACTCGCGGTCGGCGACATGATCACCAGGATCGGCCACCACACGGTGACCGATGGGGTGCAGCTGATCGTCGACATCCGCTCCTACGAGCCCGGCCGGCGGGTCACTTTGGTCTACATCCGCGACGGTCAGACCCACTCCACCGAGGTCACCCTCGGCCGTCAGGCCGGCTGAGTCCGGGCTGAGGCGGCCCGACTCCGCTGCGCCAGCCGCGGTGAGCGTCAGGTAGCTTCCTCGTCGAACGGTGCGGGCTCGCCGGGGTCAAGCAGCCGGTGACCCGGCCGGGCAGGCTCGTCGTCGTCGAGGTCGGCCAGCAGGTGCTTCTGCACCAGGGCGCGCGGATTGAGGTCCTTGAGGTCGAGGTTGGAGAACTCCGGGCCGAGCTCGTCGGCGAGCTGTTCCCGAGCGTTCTCGACCGCCTTGCGTACGGTCTTCAGCATCCGAGCTGCCTGCCGGGCCATCTCGGGGAGCCGGTCCGGGCCGAAGAGAAACACGGCCACGATGGCCAGCACCGCGAACTCGGGAAGGCCGATGTCGAACACCGGGGTTCAGCGCCCTACCGGTGACAGCCCCAGCTGCTTGCCGGCCAACCCCCGGCCCTTGGCGGTCAGCTCCCGCGCGGTCCCGCTCAGCGCCCGAGCCGCCGGCGACTCAGGCTCGGTCAGCACGATAGGTCTCCCGACGTCGCCGCCCTCGCGCAGTCGGACGTCGATCGGCACCTGGCCCAGCACCGGGACGTCGTACCCGAACCGGGTCGACAAGGTGGCCGCGACCGTGGCGCCACCGCCACCGCCGAAGATCTCGATCTTGTGATCCGGTCCGCAGTGCGGACACACGAGGTAACTCATGTTCTCGATCACGCCGACGACTCGCTGGTTCATCATCGACGCCATGGTCCCGGCGCGCTCAGCGACCTCCGAGGCCGCTGCTTGCGGGGTGGTGACCACCAAGACCTCTGAGTTGGGCAGGTGCTGCCCGAGTGAGATGGCCATGTCGCCGGTGCCCGGAGGCAGATCGAGCAGCAGGACGTCGAGGTCACCCCAGTAGACATCGGTCAGCATCTGTACGAGTGCCCGGTCGAGCATCGGTCCGCGCCAGGCCACGACCTGGTCGCGCCGCGGCTTGAGCATCCCGATACTGATCACGCTGAGTGAGCCGCCGGTCAGCTCTGGCACGGGCACCGGCATGATCATGTCCTCGACCTGGGTTGGCCGCTCGTCGGCCAGACCGAGCATGACCGGCACGGAGTGCCCGTAGATGTCTGCATCGATGACACCGACCTTGCGCCCCGACACGGCGAGCGACACCGCCAGGTTGACGGTGACCGAGGACTTGCCCACGCCGCCCTTCCCGGAGGACACCCCGATCACCCGGGTGCGAGACCGCGGCAGCATGAACCGGTTGGTCGTTGGCTACCCGTGCGC
>JBOHDU010000252.1:0-10394 GCA_050700615.1 Nocardioidaceae bacterium | reverse complement strand
CCTGCGTGGCTGGCCCAGCTAGATCGAACGATCGCATCCGGGCTGCACGACGGCGGTCTGTGGGTCGTAGTGACCCTCGTCGTGGTCCAGGCCGCCGTGGGGCTCGCCGGGCTCGTACCCGGTGCCGTCCGCGTGGCGGGTGCGGTGGTCGGGATCGTGGCCTCACTGATCTTCTGGGTGATCGGGCAGAGCCTCGGGGAGCTCTACACCGGGCGGTCCACCGACCCCAACACAGCGCCGCTGGTCGTCTTGGCCGCGCTCGCCCTGCTCTCCCTTCCGGCCGCCCGGTCGCATCGCGCCTCGTCGGCACAGCTGATCGCGTCGACTGACGGTGGGCGATCGACCTAGCGTCGGCTTGTAGGCCCGTACGATCGTCGAAGATGGACGAGGATTCGTCGTGCTGGACGTCGACCAATCCTGTGCAGACATGACCCGCAGGCCGGAGAACAGTCCCCGGACGACGTCGACATGGCAGCGTCAGCGGCACGTCCCGCAAACCGTCACGTTGGGTGGAGCTAAGGGGATTCGAACCCCTGACCTCCTCCATGCCATGGAGGCGCGCTACCAACTGCGCCATAGCCCCAGTGGACCTTGCAGGAACTCCTCCCGCGAAGAGCCACGCAAGTCTAACGGGGTGGCCGCTGCTTCACGAAATCGCGGTCCGGCCGTCGACAACCCACACAGGGGCCGGGCGGGACGTCGGGCGGGTCACCAGGAGGCTCAGGCGTGAGGGTCGTCGGCGAGCTGGCTGGGCTCGGGCAGCGTGCGCGCGTTGTAGTCGAGGATCTGCCAGCCCCAGCGGCCCTCCTCGAGTACCGCCCAGGCGCAGTTCGACATCCCGAACACGATTCCCCAGTCGGCTGGCCCGAGTCCGAGGAACGCCAGCAGTCCAACCCGCAGCGAGGCACCATGGCCCACCACCACACCGGTCCGGCCGGAAGGGATCTGATCCGCGCAGTCACCGAGCACCTCGACCATCCGAGCGGCCACCTCGCCGGCGGTCTCGGCGCCCCGCAGCAGGATGTCCTCGCTCTCGCGACCCTCCCACGCGGCGTACTCGGCAGGGAACTGCTCCCGGAACTCCGCGAATGTCATACCGCGCCGAGCACCGACATCGAACTCGCGCAGCCGCTTGTCGAGCACGACCTCGCACCCGGTCAGCGCGACGAGCTGCTCCGCTGTCTCGCGGGCTCGGGCCAGGTCGCTCGACCAGACGAAGGCGGGCTCGTAGGTCGCGAGGTACTTCGCGGCGCGTGCCGCCTGCTTGACGCCGACGATGTCGAGCGAGATGTCCGCGTGGCCTTGTGCCTTGCCGAGCTTGTTCCACTCGGTGCGCCCGTGCCGCCACAGCACAAGGCGCCGCCGGGAGTCGTCGTGACTTGCCATGGCAACGCGCGCCTTACTCAGCCGACCCGGCGGCGAGCCCCCCTGGCGCCTGCCCGCTGGTCACGGACTCGGGCAAGGCGATCGTCGGACAGTCGCGCCAGATCCGCTCCAGCGAGTAGTAGATACGCTCCTCGTCGTGCTGCACGTGTACGACGATCTCGCCGTAGTCGAGCAACACCCAGCGCCCCTCGCGCTCGCCTTCGCGCCGGATCGGCTTGGCGCCGCGAGCGCGCAGCCTCTCCTCGATTTCGTCGACGATCGCCTTGACCTGGCGGTCGTTGGGTGCGGAGCACAGCACGAAGGCGTCGGTGATCACCAGCTGGTCCGACACGTCGAATGCGACGATGTTCTCGGCGAGCTTGTCCGATGCAGCCTGCGCGGCCGTCGCCACGAGCTCCACGGCCTCGGGAGTGGCTGTCATGTGGCGCTGCCTTCCTTGTGGTGCGGCTGATCGGCGGTCACGGGTTGGTAGAGGTTGCGTTTGGTGATGTACTGCACGACCCCGTCGGGCACCAGATACCAGACCGGCTCACCCTTGATCGCCCGTGCCCGGCACTCGGTCGAGGAGATCGCCAGAGCCGGGATCTCGATGATCGTGACGCGGCCCTCGGGCAGGCCCGCAAGGGTCGCTCTGTCGATCGGTGTTCCCGGGCGCGTACACCCAACGAAGTGGGCCAGCTCGAAGACGCCGTCGGCGTCGCGCCAGGTGAGGATCTGGGCCAGTGCGTCGGCGCCGGTGATGAAGAACAGCTCGGCCTCAGACTCCAGCGCGTGCAGGTCGCGCAGCGTGTCAATGGTGTAGGTCGGCCCACTGCGGTCGATGTCGACCCGCGACACCCAGAACCTCGGGTTGGAGGCGGTCGCGATGACCGTCATCAGGTACCGGTCCTCGGCCGGGGACACCAGGCGCTCGGCCTTCTGCCAGGGTTGTCCGGTGGGCACGAAGATGACCTCGTCGAGGTCGAACCAGGCCTGTACCTCGGACGCGGCCACCAGGTGGCCGTGGTGGATCGGGTCTAACGTCCCGCCCATGACCCCGACCCGTCGCGGACCCTCCCTCATCGACGGCGACCCGTCACAATGCCCTCATCAGGTGTGCGGTCGCCCCTTACCGAACGCGAGCAGGCCAGTCATGAGCAGGAGCAGCACCACGAACGCGGTGAGCCCCATCACGATCGGCGGCACCGGTACATGGCGCTGAGGCTCCACCGCGGCAGCGGCGAGCAATGTCAAGGACATGCCCTAAGGCTAGCGGGTGGACCTCGACACCGGCGGAGCGACCTCGTGGTCGAGCACCGAGTCCGGCCGTTGCCGTGCGCGTTGGTCCGGGCGCGGCTACCTGACCTGCCCGGAGCCGGTGACGACGTACTTGGTCGACGTCATCTCCGGCAGGCCGAGCGGCCCCCGGGCATGCAGCTTCTGGGTCGAGATGCCGATCTCCGCCCCGAAGCCGAACTCTCCCCCGTCAATGAACCGGGTCGAGGCGTTCACCATTACCGCGGCGGCGTCCACCAGCGAGACGAAACGGTCCGCGGACTCCAGGGAGCGCGTCACGATCGCCTCCGTGTGCCCGGTGCCGAAGCGGCGAATGTGGTCGACGGCCGCGTCGAGCGAACCGACCACCGCTGCCGCGATGTCCAGCGACAGGTACTCGGCCTCGTAGTCGTCGTCCGTCGCGGGTACGACGCCCGCCGCCAGCGCCCGGACAGTCTCATCGCCGTGCACAGTGACCCCTTCCGCGGCGAGCGCCTTGACCGCACGCGGGACGAACTCGACGGCGACGTCGGCGTGCACGAGTAGCGACTCGGCCGCGTTGCACACACTCGGCCGGTGGGACTTGGAGTTGACCAGCACCCGCTCAGCCATGTCGAGGTCGGCGTCGCGGTCGACGTAGATGTGACAGTTCCCGACCCCGGTTTCGATCACCGGCACCGTCGAGCCAAGCACGACTCGGCGGATGAGGTCTGCTCCCCCTCGCGGGATCAGCAGGTCGACCGCTCCGCGGGCGTGCATGAGCTCGTCGACAGCCTCACGGCCCCCGCCGACCAGCTGCACGCAGTCAGCCGGGAGCGGGCTCGTCTCGAGCGCTTCGCGCATCACCTCGACGAGCGCTGTGTTCGACGTATGCGCCGAGGAGGACCCGCGCAACAAGGCGGCGTTGCCGCTCTTCATGCAGATGCCCGCTGCATCCACGGTGACGTTCGGCCTCGCCTCGTAGACGACCGCGACCACGCCGAACGGCACCCTGATCTGCCGAAGCCGTAACCCGTTGCGCAACGTCGAGCCGCGGGCGACCTCTCCGACCGGGTCGGGCAGGGCGGCGAGATCTCGGAGCCCATCGGCCATCCCCGCAACCCGCGTCGGGTCGAGGCGGAGGCGGTCGACCAGCGCGGCAGAAGCGCCTGCGGTCCGCAAGGCCGCGGTGTCATACCCGTTGGCGTCGAGGATGCGGTCCTGGCGCTCGTGGAGGGCCGCGGCCATCGCGAGCAGGGCCTCGTCCTTGTGTGCGCGCGGCGCCAACGCGAGGGCGAGTGCCGCCTCGCGTGACCTCGCCGCGACAGCAGCGACCGTGTCCTCGGCCATGGCCTCAGCCTACGGCGCGGATCGTGGCTCTCAGTCCAGACTCCTCGGCCGCTGTCCCAGGTTCGTGTTGTGGCTACATCTCATCGACCCCGATACGGGCCGAGCTCGGGCTCAACCCGCGAGCTCGCGTGTCGTTACGAGAAACGGCGCGGCACGGTTTCGGTCGGGGCCACCGGGACGGGCACGTTGCGAGCCTGGAATGTGTCGCGCTCCACGACCTCGAGACCGACAACCGGCCAGTCGGGCAGCTTGGCCGAGTCGCGATGCTCGTTCCAGAGGCGTAGGGCCAACGAGGCGGCATCGAGCATGTCATCGGCCTCTTCCCAGTACGAGACCTCGGCCCGCCACTCGTCGTAGCGCAGCGAGCGGATGAAGGGGCGTTCATTGATGAAGCGGCGCAGCGCCGCGTCGATCCCGGCCAGGTCCTCAGCCGGTCCGGCAACGGTCAGGACAACATGCCAAAGGCGCATGTCGGGCACGGGGGGCTCCTTCGAGGGCAGGGCGGGTGGGCCGACAGACTAGTCTTCCGTACCCGGGTGGCCCACGTGGTCGAACGTGCGAACTCTCAGGCTGCCACCGCGCAGAACCACCAGGTCGTCGCGGTGGACCAGCTCGCGTTCGTAGCGGTCGCCGAGCTCGGCCGCGAGCTCACCTGTGGAGCGCCCGAGCATGGCGGGGATCTCGCCCGAGTCGTAGTTGACCAGGCCGCGTCCTACCACAGCACCCGACTCGTCCACCAGGTCGACGGGGTCACCGGAGGCGAACTGACCGTGCAGGTCGACGACGCCCGCCGGGAGCAAAGACGCCCGACGCACGGCGACCGCCTCCACCGCTCCCGCGTCGAGCACGAGCGACCCGGCCGGCTCGGTGGCGTGCGCCAGCCACAGCAGCCGCGTCGACCGTCGCTTGCCGGTCGGCGTGAACCAGGTCCCGATGTCATCGCCGGCGAGCACGCTGCTCACCTGATCGGCTCGGGCGACCACGCTGGAGATGCCTGCCTCGATCGCTATCCGAACAGCGTCCAGCTTCGTGACCATGCCACCGGTCCCGAGCACACCCGACGAGGTGGCGTCGACGCTGGCCAGGTCTGCCATGCCGTGGAGCACCTTGAAGCGACGGGCGTCCGTGGCCCTAGGGTCCTTGTCGTAGACGCCATCGACGTCAGAGAGCAGGGCAAGCACGTCGGCATGCACGAGGTGGGCGACCAAGGCAGCCAGGCGGTCGTTGTCGCCGAACCGGATCTCGGACGTCGCCACGGTGTCGTTCTCGTTGACCACCGGCACCACACCCAGCTCGAGCAGCTTGGCGAAGGTCCGGTAGGCGTTGCGGTAGCGGCTTCGGCGGGTCACGTCCTCGGCGGTCAGGAGCACCTGCCCCACCTGGATGCCGTGGCCGGCGAAGGCCGCGGCGTACCGATGCACCAGCAGCCCTTGGCCGACGCTCGCTGCCGCCTGCTGACGCGCCAGATCACGCGGGCGCCGCTTCAGTCCGAGGGGCACCAGCCCGGCTGCGATCGCTCCCGACGAGACGAGGACCACCTCGAGGCCGCGGCGGCGACCGGCGGCCAGCGCGTCGACCAGGCCGACGAGGCGATCCGCGTCGAGGCCCCCGTCGAGCGAGGTCAACGAGGAGGAGCCGACCTTGACGACCACCCGCTTGGCGCGCCTCATGGTGTCGGCGGCGTACGAGTTCGTCACCGGCCGTCCAGCCTGGGATCCTGGCCGCGACGGCCGAGCAAGGTCTCCGCGCCCGCCTGCACCTGCGGGTCGAAGTCGAAGACCACCGCGTCGTCGTCGGCACCGATCACGACCGTGTCGCCCACCTGGGCGCCCAGCTCCATCAGCCGTTGCTCTACGCCGAGCCGGTTGAGCCGGTCAGCGAGGTAGCCGACGGCTTCGTCGTTGGCAAAGTCTGTCTGCCGCACCCAGCGCGTGGGCTTGTCGCCTCGCACTCGCCAGCTTCCGTCGGTCTCGGTGACCGTGAACTCGTCGTCTGCTGGCCCCGCCGGGTGCAACACGATGCGCCGCGGGGCTGCCGTGTCGGCCCTCGTACGAGAGGCGGCGACCAGCTCGGCGAGGGCGTAGCTGAGGGCGGGAAGCCCCTCGTGCGAGGCGGCGGAGATCTCGAAGACCAGGTATCCGCGCCTTTCGAGCTCACCGCGCGCCATCGCCGCGATCTCACGCGCATCGGGGACGTCGACCTTGTTGAGCGCGACGACACGCGGCCGATCGGCCATGCCGCCGTGGGCCAGCAACTCCGCCTCGATCACGTCGAGATCGGTGACTGGGTCGCGCCCCGGCTCGTCGGTCGCACAGTCGACCACGTGCACCAAGGCGGTGCACCGCTCGAGGTGACGAAGGAAGTCGTGGCCGAGGCCCGTCCCCTCGGCGGCGCCCTCGATCAGACCGGGGACATCGGCCACCGTGTAGGTCGTCTCGCCGGCTGTCACGACCCCCAGGTTCGGCACCAGAGTTGTGAACGGGTAGTCGGCGATCTTGGGTCGCGCTCGCGAGATCGCCGCGATCAGGCTGGACTTGCCTGCGCTGGGATAGCCCACCAGCCCCACGTCGGCGACGATCTTCAGCTCGAGCACCACAGTCCGCTCTTCGCCGCCCTCACCGAGGAGGGCGAAGCCGGGTGCCTTGCGGCTCCGCGACGCGAGCGCTGCGTTGCCGAGCCCGCCTCGCCCCCCGGCCGCGACCACCAACTCGGTACCCACACCGACCAGGTCCGCCAAGAGCTCACCTTGGCGCGTGGTCACGAGTGTCCCATCGGGCACGGGGAGCACCAGCGCTTGGCCATGCGACCCGTTGCGGTCGCCGCCCCGGCCGGGTTTGCCGTTGACGGCTCGCCGATGGGACTCGTGGTAGTAGTCGACAAGGGTCGTCACGTCGGGGTCGACGCGCAGGATGACATCGCCGCCGTTGCCGCCGTTGCCACCGTCTGGTCCGCCGAGCGGCTTGAACTTCTCCCGGTGCACCGAAGCCACGCCGTTACCTCCATCGCCACCGAAGACGTGCAGCACCACCCGGTCGACGAACGTCGGCACCGCCATGGTCACTGCCTCCTCGAGACTCGCTCAGACGGCCCCGCCTTGACCAGACGGTGTCGTCGTACAAACGGGTGAGAGGCGTTCCCCGACTTCAGGAACGCCCCTCGATGCTGCTGATGCGGGTGGTGGTGGGAGTCCGGTCAGCCCTCCGACGGGACGATGTTGATCACCCGACGGCCGCGGCGCGAGCCGAACTCGACGGCGCCGCCGACGAGCGCGAACAACGTGTCGTCGCTGCCTCGGCCGACGTTGACGCCCGGGTGGAAGTGGGTGCCGCGCTGCCGGACGATGATCTCGCCGGCGTTGACGACCTGGCCGCCGAACCGCTTGACACCGAGACGCTGGGCATTGCTGTCGCGGCCGTTCTTGCTGGAGCCGAGGCCTTTCTTGTGTGCCATGACTGACCTCGCCTTAGTTGGTGTTGATCGCGGTCACTTTGACCCGCGTGTAGTGCTGACGGTGACCCTGCCGCTTGCGGTAGCCGGTCTTGTTCTTGTACTTCAGGATGTGAATCTTCGGGCCTTTGCTGGGGCCGACGACCTCGGCCGTCACGTCGACCTTGGCCAGCGCCGCAGCGTCGGAGGTCACGGTGTCCCCGTCGACGAGGAGCACCGCAGGCAGCGACAGACTCTCGCCAGGCGCGGTCGCGACCTTGTCAATCTGGATGACGTCGCCGACCGCAACCTTCTGCTGCTGGCCGCCACTGCGCACGATCGCGTACACCGCGGACTCACTCTCTTCGGTAGATTCGGAACGTGGTGACCAGACCCACCTCAACCCCAAGGGCACGAACGAGGGGCATGCTGGACACACACCGACCGCCCAGTCTACGGACGCGACCCCAGCGCGGTCAAAACGCCGAACCCGACTCCCCGACCGCAGCCCGCCGCTCCCCCGCCCGCGTTTGCCGAACGTGATCCGGCAGGTGACGGGGAACCTGCCGGCCCGGGCCGGCCTGCGGCCGTCACGGCTAGTGGACGGAGGCGGCCTCGTCGTGTTGAGGCTGGCCGTTGGCTGAGCCCGCCGGCTCATGTTGGCCGGCACCGTCGGAGGGCTGTTCCCGGTCGGGCTCAGCACCGTCCTCGGACTGGCGGGATCGGTCGGACCGCGCCGCCTCGTCGGACGTATCGGAGTCCGCCGACTTCTTGCCGCGGCGCCTACTCGACGTGCCCTTACCCGCAGTGGCAGAGCCGCCGCGACGGTTCGAGCTGCGCTCCTCACCGCGCTTGGGCTCGACCGGCTCGGCCTCGATGACGACCCCGCGGCCGTGGCAGGTCTCGCAGGCGTGACTGAATGCCTCGAGCAACCCGATGCCGATCCGCTTGCGGGTCATCTGCACCAAGCCCAGGGAGGTCACCTCCGCGACCTGGTGCCGAGTGCGGTCCCGGCCGAGGCACTCCACCAGGCGTCGGAGCACGAGATCCCGATTGGTCTCCAGGACCATGTCGATGAAGTCGATGACGATGATCCCGCCGATGTCGCGCAACCGGAGCTGCCGGACGATCTCCTCGGCAGCTTCCAGGTTGTTCTTGGTCACGGTCTCCTCGAGGTTGCCGCCGGACCCCGTGAACTTTCCGGTGTTGACGTCGACCACGGTCATCGCCTCTGTGCGGTCGATGACCAGTGACCCGCCCGACGGCAGCCAGACCTTGCGCTCAAGGGCCTTGGCGATCTGCTCGTCGATGCGGTAGTCGGCGAACAGGTCCGCGCCGTCGCGCTCGTCGTCGAAGCGCTCGAGTCGCGGCGCGAGGTCGGGAGCGACATGCTGGACGTAGCCGTCGACCATGTCCCAGGCATCGTCGCCGGCGATCACCAGCTTGACGAAGTCCTCCGTGAACAGGTCGCGGACCACCTTGAGAGTCGTGTCGGGCTCGGCGTACAACAGGGCGGGAGCCTGCCCCGTCTTGGCCTTCTTCTCGATGTCTTCCCAGCGGGCGGTGAGCCGCGTGACGTCGCGCGTCAGCTCCTCCTCGCTCGCCCCCTCGGCCGCGGTTCGGATGATGACGCCGGCCTCGTCGGGGAGGATGTCCTTCAGCACCGTCTTGAGCCGGGTGCGCTCGGTGTCGGGTAGCTTGCGACTGATCCCGCTGGTGCCGCCTGCCGGCACGTAGACCAGGTAACGGCCGGGCAGGTTGATCTGACTGGTGAGGCGAGCTCCCTTGTGCCCGACCGGGTCCTTGCTGACCTGCACGAGCACGGACTGGCCGGGCTTGAGCGCATTCTCGATCCGGCGTGGCTTGTGCTTATCGCCGAGATCCCAATCGACCTCTCCGGCGTACAGCACGGCATTGCGACCTCGGCCGATGTCGATGAACGCGGCCTCCATGCTGGGAAGCACGTTCTGCACGCGCCCCATGTAGACGTTGCCGATCAGCGAGGTCTGGGACTCGAGTGAGACGTAGTGCTCTACCAGGATGTTGTCCTCGAGCACGGCGATCTGGGTGGTCTCGCCACGCTGCCTGATGGCCATCACACGCTCGACCGACTCGCGGCGAGCCAGGAACTCCGACTCGCTGAGGATCGGCGCCCGTCTGCGTCCGGCCTCCCTGCCTTCGCGACGGCGCTGCTTCTTCGCCTCGATCCGGGTCGAGCCCTCGACACTGGAGATCGACTCCTTCGAGCGCGGCTCGCGGGCTCGGCTCGCCGGCTTGGCCTCGGTTGCGTCTGCGGTTGCTTCCGCTGAGTCGTCACCGCGCCGGCGACGCCGACGGCGACGCGAGGACGTGCTCTCTGCGCCGTCCGGCTGCCCGTCATCGGCCTTGACGTCCGCCGTCGAGGTCCCGTCATTGCTGCCGTCGGCCTCGGCCTGGCCCCGGTCGCTGGCGACATCAGCCGGCTCTCCCGACTTGCGCCGGCTGCGCCCACCGCGCGAGCGGCGACGTCGGCTCCCAGACTTGGCTTCGGTCTCCGACGACCCGGCGGCGTCACCGGAATGGCCGTGGCCCTTCTCGTCCGACTGCTGCTCGGGTGCTGCCGCCTGGGTCGGGTCAGACACCGGGGTGGGTGTCGGCGGCTGGAAAATGGGCGCGAAGGGCGAGCCCGGTGCGTTCGCCTCAGGCTGGGCCGGACCGCGCGCGGCGTCGTCGACCGGTTGAGTCGAGGCATCGCCAACGCCGGTTGCTTGCTTGGCAGCCTTCTTGGTGGCGGCCTTCTTCGTCGCGGCCTTCTTCGCAGCCGTTTGCTTCGAGGCCGCCTGCTTGGTGGGTGCCTTCTTGGTGGCTGGCTTCTTGATCGCGGCCTTCTTGGTCGCGGCCTTCTTGGCGGTCGCCTTCTTGGTGGCGGCCTTCTTCGTCGCCTTCTTGGTGGCACCGGTGTCCGATGCGGCTACCGGCCCATCGTCGGAGCCGACGGACGTGGCGTCGCTGGGCGGGGT
>JBOHDU010000251.1:0-7004 GCA_050700615.1 Nocardioidaceae bacterium | reverse complement strand
ACGCCTGCCGGACGAAGTTTGCGGCAAGGGAGGGGGCTTGCTTCATGGCCACCGGCCCGATCACCTTGCCCGCGAACTTTGCTGCACCCACTGAGCGACTCCCCTCGACACCGGCCGGACCCCTGGGCCCCGCGGCGGTCTTCTGACGCAGGACTCTAGTGCCAGGGTACGCAGGTGCTGGGTTGGCCGAGGCTTGCCAAGGGCCTCAGCGGCTGAGGAACGTGGTGAGGGCGTCGGTGATCGCGGTTGCGATGACCTGTTGACCGTGGGCGCTCTCGGCCACGTCGGCCTCCGTCGGGCGGGAGAGGAAGAGTGGTTCGATCAGGACCCCCGGCATCTTGCTGGGGTGCAGGTTCCAGCCGGTCTTGCGGGGGCCAAGTACGAACAGGTGGCCGTAGGCGTTGCCTTGGGCAGTGAGGGCGGCGGCGTTGTCCTGGTACTGGTTACGGATGCCGCGGTTCGGGACCGCCCAACCGGCCGAGTGGAAGCCATGCAGTATGTCGTGCTGGACCAGGCGAGCAAGCTGCCGGTTGCGAGCGCCGAACGGGCGCGAGGTGTCGTAGTTGGTGTCAGCGCCCCCGACAGTGGGATCGGTGAAGCTGTTGAAGTGGATTGACACGAGCGCCGCCGCATGGGCGGTATTGGCGCAGGCCACCCGGTCGACGATGTCGTTGTGTACCGCGGCCGGCGTCATCAGCTTGCCACTGAGGTCCCGAGGCGTCATGTGCATGACCGTCGCGTCGGCGGTGCGCGACATCACCACTGCGAAGCCCCTTGCGCGGAGCTCGACGGCGGCGCGTTTGGCCACCGCCAGCGTGGGGACCTTCTCGTGGACGGTGACGCCGCGCGAGTCCTGCCCCTCGGTGCCGGGGTCGTTGCCACCGTGCCCTGGGTCGAGGAAAACGGTGCGATGGCGGTCGCCGTGTGTGGGCGGGTAGAAGATGCAGCTTGTCGGGTTGAGCGTGCCCACCAAGTGGTGCACGGCCAGCTGGTGCACCTTCGGAGCGGGCCTTGGCCTGGTGGCCGTCGGCTGCGCGGTCGTGGGCACGGTGTGGGCTGTGGGCGCGTCCGGGCGGCCGCTGCTGTGATCGATCACCAGCGCGACCACCAGGACGAGCACGACGATCGCCGCCAGCACGAGCAGGCTCGACAAACGGCGCCTGCGCATGCTGCGACGACGATCGCGAGAGGGATCGCCTGGTCTCTGCTGGTCCATGACGGTTCAGGATAGGTCGAATGGCCGGGAAACCCTGCGTCGGCGTGCCGTAACCCGGCTTCATCCGCAAGCTAACGGTCAGTCGCTGCTGGGCCGCCTCGTCAGGCGGGCCGCTCCTCGCGCCTGCAGGAATGTCGAGGTGACCGCCCTCGGCGGTCGCCCTTCGTGTCTCTGAGTCGCCGTAGGCCCCGACCAAGGAGCACGACATGACCACCGCCGGGCGAGTCCGTGAGGTCACCACCCCGGTGCTGACGGCGGCCAGGGGCGCGTTCGGGCTCCATTGAGGAGCCTCCAGTCGGGCAGCGGCAGCGCGGCAGGAGGCCATTACGCTGGCGCATGTGCTGATGTGCGATGCCGACTGAGCCGCCCCCGACCAGATGGCTGTTTCCTGACCCCGAGCTGGCGCAGGATGACATCGTCGCGGTCGGCGCGGACCTGGAGCCAGGCACTGTGCTGGCGGCATACCGGCATGGTCTCTTCCCGATGCCGATCCACGACTCCGGTCCGATGGCCTGGTGGTCCCCCGTACGCCGTGGTGTCCTCCCGCCGGCGGGACTGCGCGTCACCAGATCGATGCGCCGCTCTGCTCGCAACTTCACTGTGACGTTCGACCAGGCGTTCTCCGACGTGCTCGCGGGGTGCGCCGATCCCCGAAGGCCCGGTGGCTGGATCGACGGGGCGATCTCTGCTGCCTACCTCTCCCTGCACCGGCTCGGTTGGGTGCACTCGGTGGAGGTATGGAAGGGAGAGCGCCTGGCCGGGGGCCTCTACGGACTGGCGGTTGACGGCCTCTTCGCGGGTGAGTCGATGTTCCACCGAGAGCGAGACGCGTCGAAGGTGGCGTTGATGGCCTTGGCCGACTTGCTCTGCGACGGCCGGGAGGGGCGGCTGGTCGACGTGCAGTGGGCGACTCCGCATCTGGAGTCTCTCGGCGTCATCGAGATCGACCGAGGCGACTATCTGGGTCGGTTGGAGCGGGCGCTGCGCGTGCCATTGCCGACCTGCTGGCGATGAGCCGCCGTCACGGTCAGCTGGCGGTCGCGTCCCCGAACGCCCAGTCAGTGAACGAGGTGCCAGCCGGAGCCGCGGGCCGACGTCCTTCCTGCTCGGAGGGCGCGACGGGGGGAGGCGTTTGCGACGATGCGGGCTGCTGCAGCGGCAGTGACGGGTCCCGAGACGGGAGGAGCACACCTGGCAGCCCTCGCAGGCCGTCGACCAAAGCGTCGACGAACTCGTTGACGTCTTCGCGAGCGAGCCGGAATGTGCCGGCGCACGTGCCGTCTCGCCAGAGGGACAGGACCACGACGTCGGACTCGTGATGCCACGTCAGGCGCATGGCGCGCCCGTTGCCGCGGGCATCGAGGAACACCTCGCCGCGAGCAGGGTATGCCGACGTGGAATCTTCCGACATGGCGCTCATGATGCCGCAGATTACGAGCCTGGAGCAACCGCAACGGGAGATCCTGTGTCGAACCAGGCACACTGGTGACGTGCCCGAACTCCCCGAGGTGCAGGCCCTTGCCAACGATCTGTCCGGCCGGTTGCACGACCGGGCGATCGCCCGTCTCGACGTGGTGGCCTTCGCGGCACTGAAAACCTTCGACCCGCCTCCGACCGCCCTGGCCGGGCTGTTCGTTGCCGGGGTAGGCAGGCATGGCAAGTTCCTCGACATCGACCTGGACGGCTTGCACCTGATCGTGCACCTTGCTCGCGGCGGGTGGATCCGTTGGCGGGACGAGGTTCCCTCAACTCCACCGCGGCCGGGCAAGAGCCCACTTGCGGCCCGGGTCCTGCTCGATGACGAGTCAGGACTCGACCTGACCGAGGCGGGTACGCAGAAGCGGCTGGCGATCTACGTCGTACGCGATCCCGCCGACGTGCCGGGAATCGCCAGGCTCGGCCCAGACCCGCTTGCCGACGACTTTACTCCCGACTCGCTGGCGCGGATTCTCTCCGCTGCTGGGCGTTCGCAGCTCAAGGGAGTGCTGCGCGACCAGGCCGTGATCGCCGGCATCGGGAACGCCTACTCCGACGAGATCCTGCACGCCGCAAAGATGTCGCCGTTCAAGCCCGCCGACCTGCCGGCGGAAGAGATCCAGCGCCTCTACGACGCGATCCACACGACGCTGCTCGAGGCCGTCCAGCGGTCCGACGGGTTGGCGGCCAGCGAGCTCAAGAAGGAGAAGAAGTCCGGGCTGGCGGTGCACGGCCGCACCGGCGAGAAGTGCCTGGTCTGCGGCGACACGATCCGGGACGTGTCGTTCGCTGACTCATCGCTTCAGTACTGCCCGACCTGTCAGACCGGCGGCAAGCCGCTCGCCGACCGGCGGCTGTCCCGGCTGCTCAAGTAGTGGCTGGAAGGATCGTCAGCGTGCAGTCGCCAATCCCCGAGGTGGAGGTCTCCCAGGTTCCCGTCGACGTCCCGAGCGATCTGGCGATCGTCGACGTGCGCGAGAACCACGAGTGGGCGGCCGGGCACATCGACGGCGCCCTCCATATTCCGATGGCCCAGGTGCCGGGCCGCGTCGACGAGCTCCCGGCGGGTGCGCGCCTGATCGTGGTGTGCAGGGTCGGGGCGCGGTCGGGCCGGGTGACCGGGTTCCTCCTCCAGCAGGGTCGCGACGCGGTCAACCTCGCCGGCGGCATGCTGGCCTGGCAGCGCGCGGGTCGAGCCATGAGCAGCGAGTCGGGAACGGCCCCCGACGTCATCTGAGGAGTGACCGCCGACCTTCACCCGGCCCGTAGCCCCTCCCGCCCGAACGACCTGCCACCCAGCTTCGCGTCGCCTCGTCCTGCTTCCTCCGTGGGAGTTTCGGCTCGGGGGTTGGCAGGTGGCGCCGCCTGACTGGTTCGAGGACCGACCATCGACGAAAACCTCACGAGCAATCTCTCCGTCAATCTACGGAAAATCCTAGACTCGTCGATACAGTCGTAGTCATGGACCCGATCCGCAACCCGTACGCCCCCGGCGCCGGTCAGCGTCCGCCGGAGCTGGCTGGCCGCGACGCCGAGATGCGGCAGTTCCAGATCACGCTAGAGCGGGTCGCAGGCGGGAGACCCGAACGTTCGCTGGTCCTCTCCGGTCTGCGCGGAGTCGGGAAGACCGTCTTGCTCAACGCGCTGCGCAGCGTGGCGGTTCAGCGGGCATGGGGGACGGGCAAGTTCGAGGCGCGGCCCGACCAGAGCGTTCGCATCCCGTTGGCCCAGGCATTACACGCCGCCGTGCGCGACCTCGGCCACCGGCACCGCGATCCGGAGCGGGTCGACCATGTGTCGGGCGTGGTGAAGGCCTTCGCCCTGCACACGGACCAGGCCGCTCGACGTGGCCATACGTGGCGTCCGCCGATGGACGTGCCGGCAGCCAAGGGGCGCGCTGACTCCGGAGATCTCGAGATCGACCTGACAGAGCTGTTCTCCGACGTGGCCGATGTGGCGGCCGATCTCGGCGTCGGCGTCGCCGTCTTCATCGACGAGATGCAGGACCTGGCGGCGGGCGACCTCTCGGCACTGTGCGCGGCCTGCCACGAGATCAGCCAGCAGGATGCCCCGCTGATTGTGGTCGGGGCGGGACTGCCGCACCTCCCGGCGGCACTGTCGGCTTCGAAGTCCTACGCCGAGCGGTTGTTCCACTACCGCGTGATCGACCGACTGCCCCGCGCCGAGTCGGATCGCGCGCTGCTGATCCCGGCATCGACCGAGGACGTGGGCTACGACGACGACGCGCTGGAGCAGCTCCACCTCCTCACCGACGGCTATCCATATTTCGTCCAGGCCTACGGCAAAGTCACCTGGGACCTCGCGCCGCACAGTCCGATCTCGGCAAGGGATGTCAGGGAGGCTGCTCCGCTTGCCGAAGCGGAGTTGGCCGTGGGATTCTTCGGCGCTCGCTACGAGCGGGCGACGCCTGCCGAGCGTGAGTACATGCGCGCGATGGCCGAGCGGGGAGCGGCGACCAAGGACGGTCCGGTGGCGACGTCCGAGGTGGCGGCGGCGCTGAACCGTAAGCCGCAGTCGCTCTCACCGGCGCGCGACGGGTTGATCAAGAAGGGCCTGGTGTTTGCCGAGGAGCGCGGCGTCGTCCGGTTCACCGTCCCCCACTTCGGGAAGTTCCTTCGCACCCAGCTGGACTAGGGTCCTGCGTCGGAAGTTCACCACAGATCTCCGCGAGCTGGGGCGCCTCACGGCGGTTACGTCGAGCAATCAGGGTGCTTGTGTCGATGCCTCGAACCTTCCGAGCAGACTCGAACCTTCCGAGCAGAACTGGGGGAGGTCACGAATGTCTGTTGGGTACGCTCGCCCTGACGAGCGACGTGAGCCCAGATTGGGGATCCGCCCATGCAATGTCCACGGTGTGGTCTGTGGAACGCTCCTGGCGTGACGGCATGCGCGCGTTGCGGGCTGCCGGCCTACCCGGTTTCTCAGCGCCCGGCTCAGGGGCAACGTCCGGGGTCGCCTCATCCTGCCCAGGCTCCGCCGGCGCCGGGTCGGCAGGCACCGGGTCAACACCGCCCGGGCGGTCCTGCGGTGCAAGGTCGCCGCCAACCTGCTCCGCCCGGCCGACCGGGCTATCCGACGCGGGCGCAACCCCAGGAACAGCCATCCCGATACCAGCAGGCACCAGTTCCGCTCGAGCCCAACCTGGCGTCGACGTACGCGCCCGAGCACACCATGGCACCGCCTCCGTCCGGCACCGCCTGGCCGGCGCAGGGGGCCGAAGTGATCGGCGGCCACGTGGGGCGAACCGGCATCCGTGCACCCGTGCTCCTCGGCATCGCCGCCGTGATCGCTTTGGCCTACGCGATCTGGGCGTTCACGGCGCGGCGCGGGATCTTTCAGGACTTCGCCGACGGGAGGGCCGTCAGCGACAGCCGTGCCCGATCGAGCGACAATCTGGACACCGTCTTCGTCATCGTCGCAGCTGTCGTCGTGCTGGCTGCGCTGGCATTCTGGCTGGCGCGCAGGCTGGTCGGCCAAACATCCGGTGACGGCCTCGACCTCTGCGGCCTGGCGGCCGCTGGGGTAGGAGTCGTGGTGGTCCTCATCGGGCTGTTCGTCTTGCACCAGGTCTCCGGTGCCGACGGCCAGCTGGCCCAGGGCCAGAAGGGCGCCGCCGGGACGACTGTTGTCGGCGCCGGGTTCTTGGTGCTCGCCGTGGGGCTCGTCCTTGGCGCGCTGGCGTCCAGGGCTACGGACGACGATCCGGCGCCAACGCCACCGGCGTCCCGATACCGGTAAGTGGCCCTCGCGCCTGTCGGGTGCGATCGACCGGGTGTCGTGCGTTGGCCGCCCGGCGGTGCGTGCCACGATGGAGAGGTGAGCAGGCTGCGACTGCCGCGACCGGACAGCCTCAAGCTGACCGGGAGACGGCGCCATCCGGCGGTGCCGTGGCAGCCGGTCGAGCAACCGCAGGTCGTCGCGCACAGGGGTGCTAGCAGCAAGCGTGCCGAGCACACCCTGTCGGCATACGTGCAGGCTCTCGAGGACGGGGCCGAGGCGCTCGAGTGTGATGTTCGGTTGACCGCCGATGGGCACCTGGTATGCGTGCACGACAGGCGGATCGATCGCACCAGCAACGGGCAAGGGGTGGTATCCGCCCTGGAGTTGGAGCAGCTTCAGGCGTTGGACTGGTCTTCGTGGAAGCAGCCCTGGAACGATCTTGACGACGAAGCGACGGACCTCGAGACGACCGCCGAGGGGGTGTTGACGTTCGAGCGGCTTCTCGACATGGTTCGCGACTGGGGGAGACCGGTGCAGCTCGCCATCGAGACCAAGCACCCGACCCGGTACG
>JBOHDU010000250.1:0-5336 GCA_050700615.1 Nocardioidaceae bacterium | reverse complement strand
CCGGCAACCTGGCCACCGAGGACCTGCTCTGGCAGCTCGAGGGGCTCGGCATCGCCACCGGCATCGACCTGGCCAAGATGGTCGAGACCAGCGTCTGGATGGCCGGGCAGCTCGGCCGCCCCAGCCCGTCCCGGACGGTCACCGCGCTGGCCGGGCCAGCAGCGGGAGACACTGCGGAGGGAGAACCCGCATGACGGTGACCGAGGCGGACCGGCGCGAAGATGGGGCCGAACGGACCGGCGATCAGCGGGCCCGCAATGCCGATTCGCACCGGGCCCTAGTCGCGGACCTGAAGGCCAAGCTGGCGCAGGCGCGGCTGGGCGGCCCGGAGCGGTCCCGGGCCCGGCACGTGGCGCGGGGCAAGCTGCTGCCCAGGGACCGGGTGGACTCGCTGGTCGACCCGTCCTCGCCGTTCCTGGAACTGTCGCCGCTGGCCGCGAACGGCCTGTACGGCGGCGAGGCGCCGGGCGCCGGGCTGATCACCGGCGTCGGCCGGATCTGCGGCCGGGAGTGCGTGATCGTGGCCAACGACGCCACGGTCAAGGGCGGTACCTACTACCCGGTGACGGTCAAGAAGCACCTGCGCGCTCAGGAGGTCGCGCGCGCCAACCGGCTTCCGTGTGTCTATCTGGTCGACTCCGGTGGCGCATTCCTGCCCCTGCAGGACGAGGTGTTCCCGGACCGGGAGCACTTCGGCCGGATCTTCTACAACCAGGCGAACCTGTCAGCGCTCGGAATCCCCCAGATCTCGTCGGTTATGGGCTCGTGCACCGCGGGCGGTGCCTACGTCCCGGCGATGTCAGACGAGACGGTGATCGTACGAAACGAGGGGACCATCTTCCTCGGCGGCCCGCCGCTGGTGAAGGCGGCGACCGGCGAGGTCGTATCGGCCGAAGAGCTCGGCGGCGGTGACGTGCACGCGCGCACGTCGGGAGTCGTCGACCACCTGGCGGCCGATGACGTCGAGGCGCTCGCCATCGTGCGTTCGATCGTGGCGACTCTCGAGCGGCGTCGTCCGTCCTCGCTCGCGCAGTACCCGATCGAGGAGCCGGCCGAGGATCCGGCCACGCTGTACGACGTGGTGCCGACCGACCTGCGCAGGCCCTACGACGTGCGAGAGGTCATCCGCCGCGTTGTCGACGGCTCGCGGTTGCACGAGTTCAAGCAGCTGTACGGCGAGACGCTGGTCTGTGGATTCGCTCGGATCTGGGGCTATCCGGTCGGCATCGTCGCCAACAACGGCATCTTGTTCAGCGAGTCGAGCCTCAAGGGCGCGCACTTCATCGAGTTGTGCAACCAGCGTGGTGTGCCCCTGGTGTTCTTGCAGAACATCACCGGCTTCATGGTCGGTCGCACCTATGAGGCAGGGGGAATCGCCAAGGACGGCGCCAAGCTGGTCACCGCAGTGGCCTGCTCGGTGGTGCCGAAGTTCACGGTGGTGATCGGTGGGTCGTTCGGCGCCGGCAACTACGGGATGTGCGGGCGCGCCTACGACCCGCGATTCCTGTGGGCCTGGCCAAACTCGCGCATCTCGGTCATGGGTGGCGAGCAGGCGGCGTCGGTGCTGGCGACCGTGCGCCGAGACGGCCTCGAGGCGACCGGGAAGACGTGGTCGGCCTCGGACGAGGAGGAGTTCAAGCGGCCGATCCGCCAGCAGTACGAGACGCAAGGCTCGCCGTATTACTCCACGGCCCGGCTATGGGACGACGGAATCATCGACCCCGTCGACACCAGGCGGGTGATCGGCATCGGGCTGGCCGCGGCCGCCAACGCGCCGGTGCCCGATCCGACGTACGGCATCTTTCGGATGTGAGGCGTGGTGACGTGAGCAGGTTCGGCACCGTCCTGGTGGCAAACCGGGGTGAGATCGCGCTGCGGGTGATCCGCGCGGCCTCGGCGGCGGGTCTGCGCAGCGTCGCCGTCTACAGCGATGTCGACCGCGAGGCGCCACACGTTCGCGAGGCCGACTCGGCTTTCCGCATCGGCCCGGCACCGGCCAGCGAGTCTTACCTGTTCATCCCCGCCCTGCTCGAGGCGGCTCGCAGATCCGGAGCCGATGCGATCCATCCGGGTTACGGGTTCTTGTCAGAGCGTGCCGAGTTCGCGCGGGCCACGACCGAGGCAGGCCTGGTCTTCATCGGCCCGTCCGCCGACGTGATGGACGCGATGGGGCGCAAGGACAAGGCGCGGGCGATCGCGGTCGCCGCCGGCGTCGCCGTCGTACCAGCCGCCGACTCGTCGTCGAGCGACCCCCGCACGATCGGTGCCCAGGTCGGGTTCCCCCTCATGGTCAAGGCCGCATCCGGTGGCGGTGGCAAGGGGATGCGCATTGTCAGGTCGCCGGACGATCTGCCGGACGCGATCGCCTCCGCCCGACGGGAGTCGGAGTCGGCGTTCGGCGACGACACGTTGCTCTTCGAGCGGTACGTCGAGCACGGGCGGCACATCGAGGTTCAGGTGTTCGGCGACGAGCATGGCAACGTCGTGCATCTCTTCGAGCGTGACTGCTCGGTCCAGCGGCGTCATCAAAAGGTGCTCGAGGAGGCACCGGCCACCGTGGTCTCGCCGGCCATCCGGTCGCTGGTCACGTCGTCGGCGGTAGCCCTGGCGCGCCAAGTCGGCTACGTCAACGCAGGCACCGTCGAGTTCCTGGTGGCGGGGGCGGACGCGTTCTTTCTCGAGATGAACACCCGGCTCCAGGTGGAGCACCCGGTAACCGAGTTCGTCACCGGTCTGGATCTGGTCGAGCTGCAGTTCGCGATCGCCCAGGGCGAGCCGATTCCGTTCGCCCAAGCTGACGTCACCGTCGAGGGGCACGCCATCGAAGCTCGTGTCTACGCCGAGGATCCGTATCACGGGTTCCTCCCTCAGGCGGGAACCGCCGCCGTTGTCCGTTGGCCCAACCGAGCCAGGGTCGACACAGCGCTGGAGTCGGGCCAGCGGGTGGGGACGAGCTACGACCCCATGCTCGGCAAGATCATCGTGTCGGGTGCAACCCGGGAGGCGGCCAGGCGCGCCTTGGTCAACGCGTTCGACGACACGGCGATCCTCGGGCTCACCACCAACGTCGGCTTCCTGCGCGCTCTCGCCGACTCCCCGGAGTATTGCGACGCAGTCGTCGACACGGGGTGGCTCGATGCTCACCCCGAGGCGTTCAGGCTCGAGACGCCAGCGCCCGCCTGGTGCCTGGCCGCCTGGTCCGTCGCGACCGACCATGACGGCGGGACCAGTGGCCCGCTCGGAGTCAGCGACGGTTGGCGGCTGGGCTCGCCGCCCGCCGACGTGCCGGTTGTGTTGACCGGGGCCGGGGCCGACACCCGAGTGCTGACGGTCGACCTCGCCGCGGGGGAGATCCGCGGCCCGCAGGCGGCCCGCACCGTTCGTTCGCTTGGTCGCGTGGGCGACCGGGTCCGTCTCGAGATCGACGGCGAGGTGCACGAGGGCCATGTGCTGTTGGCGATCCATCAGGTGCTCGTTGCCTACCGTGGGCAGACCTACGTCTTTGATCGGCCCGACGTCTTCGGGCCCGGGTCCCGGTCCGCTTCGACCGACGGCTCGGTCACGGCACCCATGCCCGGCACCGTGCTCGCCGTCAACGTCGCGGTCGGCGATGTCGTCGAGGAGGGCAGCGTCCTCGGGGTCATCGAGGCGATGAAGATGGAGCTCTCTCTGAAGGCGCCGTTGGCCGGCGTGGTAGCAAGCGTCAACACCGACGTCGGAGCGCAGGTCGACCTTGGGGCGCGGCTGTTCACGGTCGAGGCCGGAGACGATCGTCTCGCCGCAGCCGATGGAGGGGAGGGCTCGTGACGATGCGCACACCCTGGGTGGAGCGGCTGGACGGCCTCCCCGACCGGGTCACGATCTACGAGGTCGGCCCACGTGACGGACTGCAGAACGAGGAGGCGATCGTGCCGGTCGAGGTCAAGGCGGAGCTCATCCGCAGACTCGCCGGCGCGGGACTCCGGGCGATCGAGGTCACCAGCTTCGTGCATCCGAAGTGGGTCCCCCAGTTGGCCGACGCCGAGGAGCTGCTCGCCGAGATCGGTACCACGCTGGCCCCACGGATGCCGGTGCTGGTACCAAACCAGCGCGGGCTCGACCGTGCACTCGCGCTCGGTGTCGGCGAGATCGCGATCTTCGGCAGCGCCACGGAGACGTTCGCCCAGCGGAACCTGAACCGTTCGTACGACGAGCAGTTCGCGATGTTCGAGCCGGTGGTCGCGCGAGCACGAGACGAGGGGTTGCCGGTCCGTGGCTACCTGTCGATGTGCTTCGGAGACCCGTGGGAGGGAGCGGTCGCGATCTCACAGGTGGTGACGGCAGCGCGACGGCTGATGGATCTCGGCTGCACCCAACTCTCCCTCGGTGACACGATCGGGGTCGCGACTCCCGGGCACGTCGAGGCGCTGCTCGGCGAGCTGGCCCGAGCCGGGGTCACGGTGCGCGAGACCGCCGTACACTTCCACGACACCTACGGCCAGGCGCTGTCCAACGCCCTGACCGCGATGCGGCACGGCGTCACGACGATCGACGCTTCGGTGGGCGGGCTGGGTGGCTGCCCCTACGCGCAGAGTGCGACCGGCAACCTGGCCACCGAGGACCTCGTGTGGCAGTTGCACGGGCTCGGCATCGAGACCGGGGTCGACCTGGAGGCTCTCGTCGCGACGAGCGTCTGGCTGGCCGATCGGATCGGCAAGCCATCGGTGTCGCGGGTCGTCAACGCGCTGGCCTGACAGAGCTGCTCTGTCAGTCGTTGGGGTGTAGCGACGAGCGGGGCTTGAGCTCACGCGCGGTGTACTTGCCGACCACATAGGTCGCGTAGCCGTCGGTGACCGCACCGACGCCGCCGCCGACGACGGGCAGGTTGCGGGCGAGGGTGGCGACGGTGCGCTTCCCGGCGACTCGCGTCAGGAGCTCGGATGCCACCTCGGCGGCGATGCGCCGGTCTAGACCTGCGTCGTAGGCCGGCGCCGTCGCGAGCGCCATCGGGGAGCTCGGCAGCTTCTTCTTCCGGACCAGTTCGACAACGGTGTCCTCGCCGAGCATGCAGGCAAGCACCGCATTGCGCACGCGTGGGTCGTCGAGGTCGTAGCCGCGCAGATGCGCGATCCCGC
Source organism: Nocardioidaceae bacterium (assembly GCA_050700615.1). Classification (GTDB taxonomy): domain Bacteria; phylum Actinomycetota; class Actinomycetes; order Propionibacteriales; family Nocardioidaceae; genus JBOHDU01. Next base: position 222 of record JBOHDU010000250.1, on the reverse strand, counting down.
CGACCATGTGGCACTGGACCAGGGCCAGCCCCGAGACGTTGGCCGGTATCGCAACGGCCATCGCCAGCAGGCCGCCGAGGTTGGTCACGAATCCCTGGGTGCCGGCGAGGCGCACGTGCGAGTCGACGACCGCGTGGACTGCCTCCCCGATGTCACCGTCGTGCTCTGCCAGCTTCTTGTCGGCCGCCGGAGCCGCGCCCTTGAGTGGGCCGAAGCCGTCGA
>JBOHDU010000249.1:0-4049 GCA_050700615.1 Nocardioidaceae bacterium | reverse complement strand
CCCCCACACCGGCCGGGACTCGCGTCGGTGGCCGTAGTCGATCGCCACGCAGATGCCATCCGTCACCCGGCGGCAGGCGTCGTACCACGCGTCGTCGCGGCTGAGCCCGACCTCGACCCGGTCGCCTGGCTCGACGAGCGGCCACCAGCGTTCGACCCAGTCGCGGACGGCAGCCTCAGCCGGCTCACCCAGTCGCTGTTCCACCCCGGCTCGCTCCACCTCGACGAGTCGAGGTACGTCGGCCGCATCCAGCTCGACCAGATCGCATGCGACATTGTCGAGCAGCTCGTTCGCCACCAACAGTCCGGTCACCCGGTCAGGTAACCGAACGAGCCACTCGATCTCGGGTGGTAGGCCCCTCGGACGGCCTCGGAGGTCGACGCCAGTCAGCCCCATCTCCGGCGCGAGCTCGTGCACCGCGACCAGCAGCTCGCCCGCGCCACTGCCCCAGTCTGTGATGTGCTCGGCCCGGTGCCGGCGCGCCAACGCGACGACCGCCCGCGCGAAGAGCGGGGAGACGTGGACAGAGGTCCGGAAGTGGTCGGCCGGGGTGGCGCGGCAGTAGAACCCCTCGGCGCCGTACAGGGCGTCCTGCCATGCGTGACGCACGGTCGTCCACCGGCCGGAGTCCACCCGGCGACTCTAGTGGCGCGCCCCATGTCCGCACCCGCGTCAGCACGCCGCCGGATGCGAGGCGGCGTCGGGCAGGTGGTCTATTCTCGGGTGCAGTCCCGCTCATCGCTGGTCACCTGGAAACGGACATGGACGCCATCAACCCGATACAGCGCACCGACTCCCTTCGGCCTGACCTCGCGACAGAGGGGCAGTTCGACCGGGGGTCGTTCACCTACTCGCTGGTGGTGCCGGTCTACAACAGTGCGGGCATCGTCGGCGACACCGCTGACCGGATCATCGAGGTGTTCGAGAAGGAAGGGCTCTCCTACGAGGTCATCCTGGTCAACGACGGGAGCTCCGACCAGAGCTGGGAGGTGATCTCCGCCAAAGCCCGCGAGAAGCCGCACGTCGTCGCGCTGAACCTGCTGCGCAACTATGGCCAGCACAACGCCAACCTTGCCGGCTTCCGTGAGGCTACCGGTGACTACGTCATCACCCTCGACGACGACCAGCAGAACCCACCAGACCAGGCCCTGGTGCTCATCGACGAGGCGATGAAGGGTCGCGACGTCGTCTTCGGCGCGTTCGAGACCAAGCAGTCCGCGGGCTACCGGCGGCTGGGCAGCAAAGTGGTGAGCATGATCAACCGCCGAGTCTTCCACCAGCCTCCGGACCTGATCGTCTCCAACTTCCGCATTCTCCGCCGCGACGTCGTGGACCGGATCGTCGCGTCTCACACGGCCTACCCCTACATCACCGGTCAGGCGCTGTTGTACTCACGCAACCGGTCCAACGTGATGGTTCGGCACGAGCCGCGCAAGGTCGGCCGGAGCAACTACAGCCTCGGCAAGATCATCAAGCTCGTCTTCACGATCCTGTTCAGCTACTCGCTCTTCCCGCTTCGGCTGGCTGCGGTCGGCGGTTTCGTCTTCGCGCTGTTGAGCTTCGTACTCGGCGCCGCATACCTGATCCGGGGCTTCTTCACCGACACCCAGGTTCAGGGCTGGACCACGCTCGTCGTGCTGCTGGCCGTCTTCAACGGCGTCACCATCGCGCTGCTCTCGATGCTGGGCGAGTACGTCGTCCGCACCCTCAACGCGGTGAGCTCGGACGAGAACTATCACGTGATCGACCGGGTCTCTCGTTGACGCGACATCTGCTGGTCATCGGTGGCCAGCGATGCGGCACCACGTACCTGTCCTCGCTGCTCGATGCCCACCCACAGATCGCGATGGCGCGGCCGGCTCGGCCCGAGCCGAAGGTCTTCTCGTCCGACGAGCTCACAGGGCGTGGGCTCGACTGGTATGAGCACGCGTTCTTCGCCCATGCCACGACCGAGCTGGTGCTGGGTGAGAAGAGCACCAGCTACATCGAGGACCCGGCTGCTGCCGGGCGGGCGGCCGCGACTCTCGGCAAGGCGGACATCTTCGTGCTGATGCGCGATCCTGTGCTCAGAGCGGTCTCGAACTGGCGCTTCAGCACCGATAACGGGCTGGAGCAGCGACCCCTGGGGCAAGCCCTCGTCGACAACCTCGAGGGAGCGGCGGCGTGGAACCCTGGGACGACGTCGGTGTCCCCGTTCGCCTACCTGGAGCGCGGCCGGTTCGCCGACTTCCTGCCCCCGTGGCTGGCGGCCTTCCCGAGCTCGGTGCACCTGTGGTTCCTGGCCGACATGGTCAGCGATGCGGGTGCCGTCGCTCAGATGTACGACAGCATGGGGGTGGATCCCGCCTTCCGCCCGCCTGGCTTCGGCCAGCCGGTCAACGAGAGCTCCGAGCCGATGCCCGACCTCAGTCCCATGGTGATGACCCGTTTGCGGGACTACTTTCGTGACAGTGACGACGAGCTCGCCCGACTCACCGGGCGGCCGCTCCCTTGGTCGATCTGACCACGCGCGCGCCGGCGCCCAACACGAGGCAACCGGTCGGTTAGGCTGGTGGTCACGACCACTTGCGGTCCGGCCGGACCACAAGAAGCGCCGTACCGGCACGACGCCCCGGACGGCAGCACCGGTGTTGACAACCCAGGCGGGACGGATATGAGGCGACGGCAGGCAGCAGGCGGCGGGCACATGGGTTGGGACCAGACACCGTTTTCTCGTAGCCTGCCGATGACTGACCGCGCCGGAGCCTCGGCAAACATGAGAGGATTGTCGGCCGTGGACCTGCCGGAGATCCGTTTCAACGTTCCCGCCCTCGAGGGGTCGGAGTTCGACTACATCAAGGCCTCGGTCGAGAGCGGGCACACCTCCGCAGGCGGTCCGTTCTCGCGCCGGGCAGCGGCCTACCTGCAGCAGGCGACCGGAGCCGAGGAAGTGCTGCTGACGACCTCGTGCACATCCGCGCTCGAGCTCTCGGCCCTGCTGCTCGACCTGCAGCCCGGTGACTCGGTCATCGTCCCGTCGTTCACGTTCACGACGACGGCGCTGGCCTTCGCCCGTCAGGGTGCCAAGATCCTGTTCTGCGACATCGAGGCCGAGACACTCGGGATGGATCCGGCTCACCTGTCGTCGCTCCTCGACGACTCGGTGCGGGCGGTCGTCCCCGTCCACTACGCCGGCGTGGCCTGCAACATGGAGGGCATCGCGAAAGCGCTGGCCGATCGGCCCGAGATCGTCGTCATCGAGGACAACGCACACGCGCTCTACGGGCGCTGGCGCGACCGTCCCCTGGGCAGCCTGGGTCAGCTGGCCAGCCAGAGCTTCCACGAGACCAAGAACTTCACCTGTGGTGAGGGCGGGGCACTCGTCATCAACGAGCCGCAGTACGTCGACCGCGCCCGGGTGCTCTATGACAAGGGCACCAACCGGCGCGCGTTCTTCCTGGGACAGGTTGACAAGTACTCCTGGAAGGACACCGGATCCTCGTTCGGGCTGTCCGACACGTTGGCGGCGTACCTCTGCGCACAGCTCGAGAGGCACGAAGTCATCCAAGCCAAGCGCAAGGCCGTCTTCGACCGATACGCAGATCTGCTCGCCCCGCATGCGGCGGCGCTCGGTGTCCGCCTTCCGATGGTGCCGCCAGACTGCGAGTCCGCTTACCACATGTACTACCTGCTGCTACCTGACCGCCGTACCCGCGACAGTGTGCTTGCCGGGATGCGTGAGCGCGGCGTGCAGGCGACGTTCCACTACGTGCCGCTGCACAGCTCGGAGGCAGGGCGCAGGTTCGCGGCCCGACCGACCGAGTGTCCGGTGTCCGACGACATCAGCGGGCGGCTGCTGCGGCTGCCCTTCTACAACAACCTGACCGACGCCGAGGCGCACCGAGTTGTCGACGCGCTGGTCGGCGCAGCGGTCGTGGCCGCCGCATGAGTAAACCCGACAGGATCGTGCCGCCCGACGTCCAGCAGCGGGGATCCTCCTCCATCGAGCGCCCCGAGTACTGGTGGTACCGGGCTCGGTCCACTTTGCTGCACGCCGCACTGGGTGACTA
>JBOHDU010000248.1:0-15728 GCA_050700615.1 Nocardioidaceae bacterium | reverse complement strand
CCGTCGTGGTCGTCGGTCGTCATGACGGTGTCGAAGTCCTCATCGAGGATCTGCTTGCCGCCGGCTGCCACGTCGTCGCGGCCTGTCTTGCGGACTGGGATGGTCAGGCTAACCAAGTCGGCCGGGTGCCTGTCTGGGGTGGTCTGAGTCAGGTCGCCGGCATTGCCGACTCGTTCTCGGTGGACGACGTGGTCGTGGATATCGGCGTTGCCGCCCCTCCCGAGTGGCTGCGCAAGCTGCAGTGGGACCTCGAAGACTCCGGCGCTCGCCTTCACCTGTCAACCGGTCTCGTCAAGACCAGGCCGGAGCGCGCCCAGGCTCGCTCGATCGGGAACCGGCTCACAGTCGAGGTGGCCGCCAGCCCACCGCCGCCGTTGGTCGCTCGTGTCAAGGCTGTCCTGGAGGCCAGTGCAGCCTTGCTGATCCTGATCCTGACCGCCCCCGCCTGCCTGGCCTGCATGCTCGCCATCAAGCTCGAATCTCGTGGCCCTATCCTGTTCCGTCAGGTGCGAGTGCGCGAGTCGGGCCGGACCTTCAACATTCTCAAGCTGCGCACGATGCGGGTCGATGCCGAGCAGCTCCGGGAGCAGCTCGAGGACCAGAACGAGTCCGACGGCGCACTGTTCAAGATCAAGGACGACCCACGGGTCACTCGGGTCGGCAAGGTGTTGCGGCGCTTCTCGCTCGACGAGCTCCCGCAGCTGGTCAACATCATCAAGGGCGACATGGCGCTGATCGGTCCTCGACCGGCGCTGGTCAGCGAGGTCGAGGAGTACGACGACAGCGCGCGCCGCCGGCTTGCGGTCAAGCCGGGGTTGACCGGCCTGTGGCAGGTCAGCGGCCGATCGGGGCTGACCTGGGCGCAGTCGGTCGAGGTCGACATCGACTACGTCGACAACTGGAGCGCCGGGCGCGACATCGCGATCGCCGCCAAGACCGCCAAGGTCGTCATCACGCGAGACGGTGCCTACTGACGGGCAGAGACCGACGCGATCACGAAGTCTGTCGGTCGCAACCGACGGGTTTCCAGCCAGTACTTCCAGGCGAAGTACGGCCAGATGGCCACGTTGCGGCCGGCCGCGTCGATGTACCAGCTCGTGCAGCCCGACTCCCACACCGTGCCGGTGAGTCTGGTCTGGACCCGGTCTAGGAATCCCTGCTCCGCACCCGGTCTCACTTCGACGGACGACGCGCCCTGGCGGTCGAGCAGGTCGAGCGCTTGGATCACGTAGTCGACCTGTCGCTCGATCATGAAGACCACCGAGCTGTGCGCCAGCCCGGTGTTGGGCCCCAACAGCAGGAACAGGTTGGGAAAGCCCGCCATCGTGATGCCGAGATGGGCGCCGATTCCACGCCGACCCCAGACGTCGTTGACCTCGGCGCCCGCCCGGCCGAGGATCTTCATGCGCGTGAGATTGCCGCTGACCTCGAAGCCCGTGCCGAAGATGATGGCGTCGGTCGCCCGCTCGACGCCCATGCTGTCGACGATGCTGTGCTGGCGTACCTCGGCGATCGGGTCGGTCACGAGGTCGACGTTGGCGCGGGACAGTGCCGGGTAGTAGTCGTTCGACAACAGGATCCGCTTGCACCCGATCTGGTAGTCAGGCGTGAGCCTTCGGCGCAGCTCGACGTCGGGAACTTGGTGCTCGAGGTGCCTCCGTGCGCTCTTCTCAAGGAAGCCCATCGCCTGGGGGGTGAGCGCGAAGCCGACCCCGCGGGCTTCCAGGAGCCAGTAGGTCAGGGCTCGCGCCAGCCGCTGAGCGAGCGGATGCCGCTCATAGAGCAGTCGCTCCCTGAGTGGGATCTGGCGGTCGGGCTTCGGCGTCACCCAGGCGGCGTGGCGCTGGTAGAGATCGAGCCTCGCGACGGACGGCGCGATCTGCGGAACGAACTGGATCGCGCTGGCGCCGGTGCCGACGACCGCCACCTGTTGATCGGCCAGGTCCACGTCGTGGCGCCATCGCGCCGAGTGGAACGTCGTGCCCGCGAAGGTCTCGAGTCCCGGCAGCTCGGGAAGCCTCGGGTGGTGGAGCGCACCGACTCCCGAGACCAGCGCGTGGCAGCGGAGCGGGGGTGCGCCGTCGACGTCGACCTGCCACTCTGCTGCCGACTCGTCGAAGCGGGCGCAGGTGACCTCCGCGCCATAGCGGATGTGGGCCCCGAGGTCGTACTTGTCGACGCAGCGCCGCAGGTAGTCCCAGATCTCCTCCTGCGCGGAGAACATCCGCGTCCACCGGGGGTTCTGCTCGAAGGAGAAGGAGTAGAGGTAGGAGGGCACGTCACAGGCACAGCCCGGATAAGTGTTGTCCCGCCAGGTGCCACCGAGGTCGCTGTGCTTCTCGAGAATGACGAAGTCATCGCGCCCGGATTCCTTGAGCTTGATGCCCATTCCGATCCCGGCGAACCCGGCACCGATGACGACTACGTCGGTGCGCTCGCCCACCGCCAAACCGTAACATCCGGTCACAGCCGGCACAGGGGTCGACGGCCGGCCCGGCATGCCCGTGACCGGCGACCGCTCCGGCCCGCCCGGCCCGCCCGCGTCGGGTCGCCGGGGCGATTCCGGCGGATGCCGGAATCGCACTCGGCGGAGTCGCTCTCTGCTCGTCACCGCGTGCTCGCGCATTGTGGTGAAATCGGCATGGATCGGGGCCAAGATCCCAACCAGGCATGGAAAAACCCGGCAGATGCCCACCACCTTGCGGGATTGCTGAGACAGAAGCAATCCGAGCCCTTACCTTGTGACGAGGGGATTCGGTTTCAGCCGTTTGGGAGGGTGTCTTGAGGCGATCAAGGTTCGGCACGGGTCGGGTGGGATTGGCGATCATCGTGAGTCTGGTGATGCCGGTGTTCCTCGGGGTCTCGGTGGCTCAGGCCGTGACAACGGACGCCATCACGAACACGCCCGATCAGACTGCGTGGTTCAACGGAGTGGTGCGGGTCGTCGTCTACGACGGCGGCACGATCTACGTTGGGGGTGACTTCACCGCGGCCGTGCAGAACGGCAACACCATCACCCGCAACCATGTCGCCGCGATCGACGCGGCGACTGGAAGCGTGCTTCCGTGGAACCCGAACACGAACGGAAATGTCCTCGCGATCACCTACACGCCGTCCGGGGTCTATCTCGGCGGGGTCTTCGGGACGGTCGGTGGCGCCAGGCACACGCGGATCGCGCGCGTCTCGCTCGCGAGCGGCGCCGTCGACTCGACCTTCCAGCACTCCGCCAACAGGGCGGTCCGGGCGCTGACGAGTGACGGGTCCACCGTCTACGCCGGTGGCAACTTCACCTCGATCGACGGGGCGAGCCGGGCTCAGCTGGCGGCGTTCAACGACGCCTCCGGCAGCCTGAGCTCCACCTGGCTGCCGGTTGCGAACGGGATCGTGCGTGCGTTGGATGCTTCCAACGGCGTGGTGTACGTGGGGGGCGAGTTCTCGACCATGGACGGGCTGTCACGGGGCCGCTATCTGGCGGCGGTGAACCCGACCACAGGCGCCCTACAGCCGGGCTTCAACTCGCCACTGGGCTACCGCGTGATGGCGGTAGCGGCGACGACGTCGCAGATCTACGCAGCGGCCGACGGCCCGGGTGGCAACCTGCTGGCGACCAGCCTGGACGGCACCTTGCAGTGGTTGCTCACCACCGATGGCGGGTTCCAGGCGGTGACGGTGCTGGGCGACACGGTCTACGCCGGCGGCCACTTCGGCAACGCGTGCACGACCTCGCGGACCGGGCTGCACGGCACCTGTCTCGACGGCAAGGTCTCGCGCAAGAAGCTGCTCGCGGTGAGCTCGAGCGGCCAGCTGCTGCCGTGGGCACCGCAGGCGAACTCGTCATTGGGGGCGCACTCGTTGTCCGCGAACCCGCAGACCGGCCAGATCGCGGCGGGTGGTGAGTGGACGACGTTGAACTCAGGCAAGATCTACCAGCCGTACTTCGCCTTGTTCGGCTGAGCCATGTGTAGGTGTGAATGGCGGCCGGGACAGGCGACGGTGCGTTGTCCTCCTGCATCGCCTGGTGCCGGCAGCGCCGCGTCGTCGCTCGCCTACGGTCCAACTCACGCGAAGGGTCGGCGCACTTTCTGATTGCACATTCTCGCTGGTTGTTGCTGCTTCGTCACTGAGTGTGGCGTTTCAAGGCCCGAAACCCCTTGATTGCTTGGGATTCCGACCATTCGCAGACAGTTCCGAAGACGGCTGTCTATCGTGGATGGGTTGGCAGTCGCCGATCGTCCTGAAGGCGACCGCCCGGGGGATGTACGTCGGAGGATCGGGGCACACCACATGGACATCACGCGCTCAGGTGCGGCTCGCAGGCTCGCGCTCCCACACCGGCGGCACCGATACATCCTGACGGTTGGCGCCTTGCTGCTCATCGTGCTCGGGGTGCCCTCGACAGCCTCGGCGGGAGTCGTCCCGTCGTCTCCGGCTCAGCGCTACCTCGTGAGCGCCACGCCGTCGGCGCGGACGCCAGCCGTCAACGACGGGGCGGTCCGCGCGATCGTGCAAGTCGGCGACGTCATGGTCGTGGGCGGCACCTTCACGAGCGTCAGCGAACCCTCTGCCGACCAGCTGGCGAACCGCAGCTCCCTGCCGCGTCGGTTCGTATTCGCCTTCAATGTCACGACAGGTTCGATCCTGAGGGGCTTCCACCCGAAGCTTGATGGACCAGTCGAAGCACTTGCCGTCGGCCCCAGCAACAGCGTCTTCGTCGGGGGTGAGTTCAAGCATGTATGGGGATACGCGGCACCGGGGCTGGTGCGGATCTCGGTCTCCTCGGGCGGTCGCGTGGCGAGCTTCAAGACGCCGCGCTTCGACAACACGGTCCGGACCCTCGCCAGACGGGGTAACGGTCTGTTCGTCGGCGGCTGGTTCCACACCGTAGGCGGTGCGCGGCATGACGGCCTGGTCGAGCTCAGCGCCACCACCGGTGCCATCTACCGACGAGTGCGGACGCAGTTCACGGTGCCGCACAACACCGGTCCTACCGGCGTGCACACAGCGGTCGGCGTACGCGCTCTGGACGTGTCTCCGGACGGCACGAGGCTGGTGGCGATCGGCAACTTCCGCAAGGTCGACGGCCTGTCGCGGGTGCAGATCGTGATGCTCGACATCCGGCCCAGCGGGCTCGCCCTCGACCAGCACTGGTCGACCCGCCGGTTCGCGCCCATGTGCCAGAAGTTCCGGCACGACAGCTACGTCCGGAGCGTGAGCTTCAGCCCCAACGGTCGGTACTTCGTGGTGACCACCTCGGGTGGTCCTCACCGTGGCTGGCTATGCGACTCCGCCTCCCGATGGGAGACACACGCCTCTGGTCTTAGCCTGCAGCCGACCTGGGTCGACTCCAGCGGCGGTGACTCGATCCTTTCGGTTGCAGTCTCCGACCCGGCTGTCTATGTCGGAGGTCACTTCCGCTGGCTCAACAACCCGGACGGCCACAACCGCCCTGCGGCGGGCGCGGTTCCCCGGCCATCCATCGCAGCGCTCGACCCGATCAACGGTCTCCCGTTGAGGTGGAACCCCGGCAGGGTCCCCCGCGGGCGAGGCGTTTCTGCGATGCTGTTGCGCGCCTCCGGGCTGTGGATCGGCAGCGACACGTCGTACCTCGGCGACCGGCAGTACGTCCGCAAGCGCTTGGCGCGCCTTCCGCTTCGGGGTGGCTACGCCCCGAGCCGCCCGGCCACTCCGGGCCTGCCCGGCAAGGTCTACCTTGCCCGCAGCAGCGGCGCGGTGGACCGCACGTTCACCGGCGCTAGCTGCGGTCCGGATCGCACTGCTCCCAGTGGAACTGTTCCCTGGGGCAAGGTCAGGGGCGCGTTCATGCTCGGCCATCGCCTCTACTACGGGCTCAGCAACGGCACCCTGAACTCCCGGTCGTTCGACGGCACGACGTTTGGCTCGCCATCAGTCATCGACCCCTATCACGACCCCGTCTGGGATTCGGTGCAGACCGGGTCGGGTCAGACGTTCACGGGCCGCTTCCCCAGCTTCAATGCCGAGCTGTCACATGTCAGCGGGATGTTCTTCCAGAGCGGGCGTATCTACTACGCTCTTGCAGGGCAGCCATCGCTGTACTACCGCTACTTCTCAACCGATAGCGGTGTGGTGGGCCAGACTCGGTTCGTCGTGTCCGGCGGGGTCGATCTCAGTCGGTCACATGGCATCTTCGCGGCCCGCGGGCGGCTCTACTACGTGGTCGGGCGAGACCTACGGAGCGTCCCCTTCGCCAGCGGACCGATTCAGCCTGCCTCGATGTCGTCGGCTCCGACAGCCCCAAGGAACATCAGCGGCAACTGGAGCAACCGGTCGATGTTCTTGGTCACCACCTGACCGGCGGGCGAAGTCTCAGCCCGAGACCACCTGGCGCCAGGCATGTTGGGAGGCCGCGTCGAGCAGGCGGTAGTCGCCGCCGACATCGGAGTTGAAGTACGTGACGAAGACGGCACCCTGGCTGGAGAGGAAGTCAGCCATCTCGAGCAACCAGCGCGCCCGGCCCGAACCGGAGTCGTCGGCGACCAGAAGGCTCCCCGTCTCAGCGATGGCGAACGGCTTGTGCAACTGCCGGCTCACGTCGATCGCGGGGGAGAAGATCGAGCTGGGCGACCCGTACTTGCCCTGGATCGCCAAACGGTTGTAGCAGTCCCACCCGGCGACGTCGACGTAACGCGCGCCAGGATAGTAGTGCTGCCAGCTGCGTCCGGAGGTCGGGCTCAAGGTGTAGCACATCAGGACGAGGGTCGACTTCAGCGCCGGGTTGTGTACCGACGTCGCCAGGTCGTCGAGGTGCCTCCACGCGGCCCGGAACTCTGCGGCCGTGAAGTCGCCCGCTGCGATCTCGTCCTCGGGCTCGGGTTGATAGGACCAATACGTCGGTACCCCGGTCGGGGCGGCCGCGAACCACGAACGCATCTGGTGGTCGTAGGAGCCGGAGATCAATGCCGTGGGAGGGAGCTTGAACGAGATGACCACCGGACTGTGGCCGACATTGTGACGGATCGTGTGCCACGGGTCGGGCGGCCCGGAGTCGTAGTACCTGATGATGGGCAGCCGGCCGAAGGTGCCGTTCAACCGCACCCGAGCGACGGCGAAGCTCTCACCGGGGTGCACTTGGACCGTCGATCCGAACAACGTCGAGGAGTCATGGGGCGGCGGCGGCAGCGGTCCGAGCTGCCGCGCCGAGCTGCAGCCGGCCAGCAGCAACGCGCCAACAACCACGCCAACCACAGCAAGACCGATCTGCCCCCCGGGCCTCCTGCGAGCGATGGTGGTCACGACCGGGAGCTCGCCCGACGGCCGCCGGGCCTCGGCGGCGCATCCCCACCTTGTGGGTCTTTTCTCCCCTGCAGCAACATGCCTCCCTGCTCCGGCCCGCAACGGGATCCACCTCATTTCCGGCGCCTTCGAACAACCCTCGATCATGACCCTTGCCCGATGACTGACACGAGACTGGACCGACCGGGCCGCCTGCTCGACGGCTTGTTTTTCCTCAGCGTAACGGGCTCGTTGAAACGTTCATCTCACTCTCAGCCACCGCTCGGTGGATGGTCGTGAGACCGGTCCTAGGGAGTTCGCCATTCGCCTGAGGCGGACGATCGATCTGGCTTACGATTGCCGGGTTGTTCGAAGGGAGAGTGCAGTGCCGCACGAATTGGGTAGCCTGCGCCAGGGGGTTCCTGAGCCTGTGAAGCGGGCCGGACGCTCGGCGTATGTGCTGTCGGGCCTGCCCACGTCGCTGGCACGACTCGAGCCCGACTTCATCGTCGCCGGCGTTCAGCGTGGCGGCACCACGTCGTTGTTCCGGGCGCTCATACAGCATCCGCAGATCGTCAGACCGACGTTCCACAAGGGCACCAACTACTTCAGCGTCAACTACCAGCGGGGGCCGGCGTGGTACCGAGCCCACTTCCCCCTTCGGTCGGTCGCCGCCATGCGTCGCCGTCACATCGGACGCCCCGTCGCGTTCGAGTCGAGCGAGTACTACGCCTACCACCCCCTCGCCCTGGCCCGGATTGCGTCGGACCTGCCCCGCGTGAAGATCGTGGTGATCCTACGAGACCCCGTGGAGCGTGCCTACTCTGCATATGAGCACGAGCGGGCCAGGGGCTACGAAGCCGAAGACTTCGACACCGCGTTGGCCCTGGAGGATCAGCGGCTGTCGGGCGAGGTCGAGCGGCTGACGAGGGATCCGGGCTACCAGAGCTATGCGCATCGCCACTACTCGTATCGACACCGCGGTGACTATGTCACCCAGCTGACCCGCCTCTACGATCTCTTTTCGCCCGAGCGGGTATTGGTCCTGCAAAGCGAGAAGTTCTTCGAGCAGCCCGAGCTAGTGTTCGGAAAGCTCATGGACTTTGTCGGGCTGACGCCGAAGATGCCGGAGCACTTCGACCAGCACAATGCCCGACCACGCGCTCCCATGTCCCCCGCCGCGTATCGCTTGCTGACTGACTTCTACAGCGCGCAGGTCGACGACATGACGCGCCTCCTCGGAGAACGACCTGAGTGGGACTTCGTGAGGAGCAATGAGGGTTAGTGCCAACGGCGGTCGTCCATAGGGAGCCGGCAACAACACAGGGCAAGGTATTCCGGCCCTCGACATCTCACCGGCGCGTCTCGCGAGCTTCACGATGGCCCGTGGGGTGGCCGTTCCTTGCGCTTTTCCTGGGCTACCCCGTGTGGTGGTTGCTCGGCGTAGGCGAGTTCGCCTGTATCGCCTTCACGATCCCGATGGCGGTCTACCTGCTGCAGCGACACAAGCTGGTGCGCGCACCACGGGGGATCGGTCCGTGGCTGTTGTTCGTGCTCTGGTACCTGGGCGGCATCGTGCTGCTCCAGATCCATGCCCCAGGAGCGGTCTCCGGTGGAAGCGGAACCAGGTACCTGACCTTCGGCTACCGGCTCTTGTGGTACCTCGCCGCGACGGTCGTCCTGCTCTACGTCGTCAACACCCGTCGCCAGCTGTCCGACTCAAGGCTGGCCCGCTACATCAGCTACATGTTCGTCGTGGTGACCGTCGGTGGTGTGCTCGGCATGGTGCTGCCGCACCTGGCCCTGCACTCCGCACTGGAGCTGGCGCTTCCTCACGGCCTGGCCCACAACACCTTCGTCTACAACTTGATTCATCCGGTCACCGCACAGGTGCAAACGTTCCTCGGCTACAGCGAGGGAAGACCGAGCGCCCCGTTCGCCTATACGAACACCTGGGGCCTGAACTTCGGCTGCACGTTGCCGTTCTTCCTGATCACCTGGTTCGGGCGGGACGCCGGTCGTCGCCGGTACTTCGCCCCGTTCATCCTGTTCATCGGGATGGTGGCCATGATCTACTCGCTGAACCGCGGCCTGTGGATCTCGCTCATCGTGGCAGGGATCCTCGTGGCGCTGCGATACGCCGCGATCGGCCAGCTCAAGATCCTGGGCATCCTGCTTGTCGGGTTCGCCCTGACCGCTGTCCTGGTGTTCTTCTCGCCGTTGCATCAGCTGATCGCCGAACGCCTCGCCCACCCGCACAGCAACCAGGGGCGCACCAATCTCGGCACCCTGACGGCACAAAGCACTCTCGACGGCTCCCCCCTTGTGGGGTTCGGCTCCACCAGGCCGGTGCAGGGGAACTTCAGCTCCATCGCGGGGGGCGCCAGCGCGCGGTGTCCTGGCTGCTCGCCCCCGGCGATGGGGACGCAGGGCCAGCTGTGGCTGGTCTTGTTCTCGCAGGGCTTCGTCGGACTGGGCCTGTACCTGTGGTTCCTCTTGGCACAGCTGTTCCGGCATTTCAGATACAGCTCCAAGTACGTCATGGCGGCCAGCACGGTCCTGGTCGTGCATCTCGTCACGCTGCCCGTCTACAACCTCGGCGGCCCGGCGATCCTGATCGTGATGGCGGCGATCGGCTTGTTGTGGCGTGCCCGCGAGGGCGACCCTGCGCCGGAGTCGTCGGTGCCCGGCGCGGTTGTTGCGTCGTCGCGCCCACGGCAACGCACGATGAGCGACATCTTCGCTGCGATCCGCCGGCACGCGAGGGTCGTCGTCGTGCTCACCCTTGTCGGTGGCGCGCTGGGTGGCGCCTACGCGGTACACCACCGCACGCCGGCCACCGCCACCCAGGCGGTTCTCGTCTCCGCCGATACGACGAACGTCACGGCGGTGGTTCCGCCGATGACGATCGACACCGACGCCCAGCTGCTGTACACCAGACCGGTGCTTGCCGCGGTCGCCAGGGCACTCGGTGGCCAGTCTTCGACCCAGAACGTGGCGTCCCGGCTCACGGTGACGGCCGCGCCCAATACGCGCGTTCTACAGATCTCGTTCAGCGCGGCCAGCTCGTCGACGGCTCAGGCGGGAGCCCGAGCCGCTGCGGTCGCGCTGCTCCAGCATCGACGGGCCCAGCTCAAGGGGGCACAGACGAGCAGCATCGCCTCACTTCAACAGCGGAGCACGCATCTGGCCAGTGAGATCTCCGACCTGCGGTCCTATCTCCATCAGGGGGGCTCGGTGCAGATCGCCCCGTTGAAACGCGAGATGGCCTCGCTCCAAGGGCGCCTGCAGAACGTCACCGAGGAGGCGTTGACAGCGCACTACCAACAGACCGACCCAGGGTCGCTGGTGCGGACCACGACCGTGCAAAGACCGCGGGACGGGATGATCACCAGCGTCACGTCGGGGTTGATGCTCGGCCTGCTCGTCGGACTGATGTCGGCCTGGCTCCTCGACTCTCGCCTCACCCGGGTCAGGCGCAAGTCCTTGTCGCTGCTTACCGGGGCGCCGGTTCTCGCCACGATCAGCGGCCGGCGCAGCAGCGGCCAGGTCTGCTGGGACGTGGCGGCCGCCCGCGAGGCCATTGCGAGGTACCCAGGGGTGATCGAGGTGCTGGCCGCGGGCGACTCGGAGGACACCCGGCAGGTCGCTGCGCTGTTGAGCACGGACCTGGCCGGCACGAGCTCGACCGGCACCGGTGTGGTCGTGGCGATCGTGGCGTCGGCGCGCACCCGGGCCCGTGATCTGCTGCGCTTTGTGCGCAGCCTCGAGCAGGCAAGCGAGCACCCGATCGGCATCGTCTACGTGGAGAAGGCGAGCCAATGATTCTACTGAGAAGAACCAAAGGACCGTCCCCGCGCGGTCAGATCGCGCATACACTGCACGAGGGTGGAAGTGGGGGAAAGCCGGCAATGCGGCCGATGTCTGGTGCCGTGAGCACGCGCTTTGAAAAACCAAGATCGTCCAACGAACGCAGGGGTTAATGTGGATACGCAAGAAGGCGAGGTTCGCCTCCATCTGGTCTCACAGGGTCTTCGGCGCCGCAAGTTCCTCATCATGGCGATCACCGTGGCCGCCATCGTGGTGGGGTTCTTGCTGAGCTCCCTGCTCAGCGTCACCTACACCGCGACCTCGACGCTGCTTCTCCAGCCGATGCCGGGCAACCCGTTGTCGCCTGCATCCGTGACCTCGAACGCCGGTGGCCTCACGATCGCCATGGCGACCGAGGCCAACCTGGTCGATACACCGGCGGTGATCGCCAGCGCCGACAAGATCGGTTCTCTGACGATCTCGACGGGCAAGAGCGCGGTGAGCGCGAACGTTCCGAGCAACACCCAGATCGTGCAGATCTCGTACGCCGCGGGTTCGCCGGCCAAGGCGCAGGCAGGGGCACAAGCCCTCGGGCAGGCGTTCCTGGACTCCAGGGTGTCGCGCGCACAGGCTTACCAGCAGAAGAGCCTGGCCAGCCTGCAGCTCCAGGAGCAACAGGCACAGACGAGCCTGAACAACGCCAGCGCAGCAGCCCAGACATCAGGCCCGAACTCGTTCGCTGCCCAGCAGGTGCAGATATACGCCAGCCTGCTAGCCACGATCAAGGACAACATGAGCCAGATCCAGTCGGGAAGCCTCAACCCAGGCTCGATCGTGAATCCGGCCGCCGAGCCACATTCACCCAGCGGTCTTCCGTCGTGGTTGGTGCCCCTCGCGTTCGGGCTGATCGGACTCATCGCGGCTGGCGCGTTCGCGATCTGGCTGGAGCTGAGAACCGATGTCGTCAGAACCGAGATCGAGCCCGACATCGGCGGAGCCCCATTGCTCGCCGACCTCCCCGCATCGGCCAGTAGATCCACAGTGGTGGTCAACGATGCCACCGACGACGTCGCGACCGAGGCGTACCGACGACTACGGGCCGGAGTGCTCGCGACCACTCGTCCACCGTCGGTCATCGCCGTCACTTGCCTGACCCCCAAGGGCTCGTCGGCCGCTGTCGCCGTCAACTTGGCACTCCTCTTGGGCCAGGTGGGATACAGCGTCACCATCGTCGACGCAGCGCCCGGTGACAGGGGAGCAGAGCGGTTGCTCGACATCGCCGAGGGCCCTGGCCTCGGAGACGTCTTGAAGAACCCGTCGACCGCCTATCACCGCACGCAGGAGGTCGAAGGGGTGCGGGTGCTGCCCGTCGGAACCAACCCCTCGGCGACCGAGATCTTCGCCGGTAGGCAGTTCGACGCTGTGGTCGACGTGCTTCGGCGGAGGAGTGACTACGTCCTCATCGTTGCCGAGCACGCGGCCACCGCCGCTGCCGATGCAGCGGCCTCGACTTCCGACGGAGTGCTGGTTGTCGTCAACGACCAGGTGACGACCCACACGCAGATAGCAGCCGCGATGAAGCGGCTCGACCGCCTCGAGCGACCGGTGATCGGTGCCGTCAGCATCCAGCACGCCAGACGACGCGACGTGCGCAGTTCCCAGGCAAAGCCCAAGACCCGGCCCAAGCCGATCGTGGCCGAGCGCCCGTCGACGGCTGTTCCGGTCGATGACGGCGCGGAGGGCGCGGAGGGCGCCGCCAAGCAGGGGGCGCTCACCCCGCCGCGCTCGGAGTAGTGGTCAGGGCTCGAGGCAAGCCCCCGAGCCTGACCCACCTAGCTGGGCTGGCGTTCGTGCCAGGGTCGGAACGCGCCGAGGTCCGAGACGTCGTAACCGAAGCGGGCGACCTCCGCCGAGTAGCGGTGCTCGATCCTCCGCCGAGTCGTTCGCTGGAGTGGGTTGCCGGCCCTCATGTGCGCCCACTGCTCCTGGTACCTGCTGCTGAGGCTCGCCTGAAGGGGGCTGCCGTCGATTGCCGAGTCGAGTCCGAGGAAGTCCTGGATCCTTGAGAGCGCGGGCTGGGGGTTGGCGACGAGCTCTTCGTAGTTGACCACGAGCACGCGTTTGAGGTGCGGCAGATCGCGCTCCAAGGTCTCGTGCGCGGCAATCCAGTTGCGGACGTGTCCGGCCAGGGTCCGACGTCGGTAGCCCTTGCGCGAGACGAACCACGGGTTCCACTTGCGCGAGGCCAGCGCCACCACAATCGGATTCCGCACCACCATGACGAAGGAGCTCTCCGGGAACAGCCCTTGGAGGAAGCGGCTCATCACGATGTTGGGCGGCGACTTCTCCAGCAGGTAGGGCCGCGACAGGTCCCAGAACGGCTGCCAGCTCTGAAGTAGCCGGGTGGCATTCTCGCCGCTGCACAGTGGCGACTTGTCGGTCAGGTGGGCGTCGCTGGAGAGGGCGAACCGACCGAGACCGCCGTGAGTCCTGATCTTGGGATAGACGTCCTGTAGATGCTGGCCCTCGTCCTCGGGTGCACCAGTGCTTGTCAACCCACTGATCTCCGGGTGGGTCGCGAGCACCCGAGCAAGCGGCGTAGTGCCGCTGCGGTGAACCCCGCCTACGAAGACCATACGGTGCTCAGCTGACAACGTGACAACCCCTTTCATCGGTTTCCACAGGTCGGCCCGAACGCGATCCTCGCCAAGAGGCCTGTGCGCCGTTTGCTGGGGCTCGAAGGCTGGCGCACAAGCGACGCTCATCGGGCAGATTCTCGCACGGTTTCGCGCCGGGTGACGCGCCCCTCAGCAGGATCTTGGACTGCTGAGTTTGGTCGGCGCGTGCCCCTTCGGCAGGTGAATGTCCGCGGTGCGAACCGAACTCGGCGTTCTTGGCGCGCAGCCCATAGAAATCGCATAACCTGAACGACAGCGAGCGCACATGATCGGGCGATGAGGGGTGTGCGAACTGACACGGGGTTTGGGCCGGGCTCCCGGTGGGGCAGCCGTGCAGGCCGTCGCCCAGCGCGATCGCAACAAGGATGCTTCGAGCGCAGAGCGGTGGGAAACGGTGCAGACTGATCGGCTGGCGCGTGCCGCCCGTGCGGAGCCCACCGCCGGTCAGCAGTCGATGCGGCGGGTCGCGTCCGGCACTATCGTCAACCTTGCCGGCGCCCTCGTCGCGGGGGTGGCCGGACTCGGGCTGACGGTGGTGGTCACGCGTGGTCTGTCGCAGACCGACGCGGGCGTCTTCTTCTCTGCAACCTCCGTTTTCATCCTGGTGTCGATGCTGAGCCAGCTCGGCACCGGAACCGGTCTGGTGTACTTCGTCTCGCGATGCCGCGCGCTCCAGACCAACCAGCTCATCCCGTACTACCTCAGGGCTGCCCTGCGACCAGTCCTCGTGGTCTCAATCTTGTGCTCGGTCGCAATCTTTGCTGCCGCGTCGCCGTTGGCAGAGCTGACGACACCCTCGCACGCGGGAACAACGGCAAGCTACCTTCGGGTCTTCGCAGTGTTCGTTCCCTTCGCGGCCATGGAGAACGTCTGGCTGTCGGCGACCCGAGGGCTCGCGACGATGGTTCCCTACTCGGTGGTCGAACAGGTCGCCCGGCCCATCCTGCAACTCGCTTTGGTCGCTGGTGTGATCTTTGCAGGTGCGTCCACCGCGAGCTGGGCTTGGGCGGTGAGCTACGCGCCGGCAGCAGTCTTCGCCTGGTTCTGGTGGGAGCGGATGGTCCGTCTCCGGGCACCCACTGTCGGTCCTACGACTCCCGGGTTGACCAAGGCGTTCTGGAAGTTCACCATGCCCCGCTCGGCGACGAGCGTGATCCAGATTCTCATGCAGCGATTCGACATCGTGCTGGTCGGCGCGTTGTCAGGCGCGGTCAACGCCGCCATCTATGCGGCTGCAACTCGCTTCGTCGTAGCTGGACAGATCGGTACCACAGCGATCGGCCGAGCCGCGCAACCCCAGCTCGGTCACTCTCTCGCGCGCGGCGACCGAGTTGTGACGAACCACATCTACCAGACCTCCACGGCGTGGTTGATGCTCGTGACGTGGCCCATGTTCCTGATATTCATCGGTTTCCAGGACACCCTGTTGCGGGTGTTCGGCAAGGGTTACTCGGCCGGATCGGTCGTCATGATCCTGATCTCCCTTTCGATGCTGGTGGCCACCGGCTTCGGCATGGTCGACATGGTGCTGGCGATGGCGGGGCGGACCTCGTGGAACTTGATGAACGCCTTGGTCGCGCTCACTGTCAACGTCGGGCTCGACGTTTGGCTGGTTCCGGTCCACGGGGTCCTCGGAGCGGCGATCGGGTGGGCGGCGGCGATCCTCACCCAGAACATGCTTGCGCTCACGCAGGTCGGAACCGTGATGCGGCTCCACCCGTTCGGTCGGATCACTGCCTCGGCTGGCGTCTTGTCTGTTCTCTGCTACCTCGTCGTGCCCGCGCTCACGCGGCTGCAGTTCGGCCAGACCGTCAAGGGACTTCTGGTGGCCGGCGTGCTGGGGTCTGCGATCTACGCGGTCGGTCTGTGGCGGCTGCGGTCCACATTGGAGCTCGCGTCCCTACGGATCCGGCGACCTCGACCGGGTGGGGGTGCTTCCTGATGAGGGGAGTGCTCGCTGCCGATGTTTGTGCACGTTCAGGACGGGAG
>JBOHDU010000247.1:0-2054 GCA_050700615.1 Nocardioidaceae bacterium | reverse complement strand
CGCTGATCGAGCTGCCCGAAGGAAGCCTCGGCGCGGACGTGCTCAGGCTCCGGGAGTGGGCCGAGAAGGCGTCGGCCGACGGTGACACCGGCGACCGTGACAGCGCACCGCCCCACACCGACCGCCTCTGGCGCCAGGTCTCGGTCAACCATCGCGAGTGCTTGACGGCCGCGAAGTGCCCTTACGGGCTGGAGTGCCTCGCCGAGCGAGCCCGGGAGCGAGCGCACCGATCCCAGCTCATCGTCACCAACCACTCGTTGCTGGCGATCGACGCGATCGAGGGAGTCCCGATGATCCCTGACTACGACGTCGTCGTCGTCGACGAGGCGCACGAGCTGTCGGCCCGGGTCACGCAGGCGGGCACCGACGAGCTGTCGCTTCCCTCGATCGAGCGAGCCGCTCGTCGCGCGCGTAACTTCGTCGACGGCTCGGAGGCCGACGATCTCGAGGACGCGTCCGATGCGTTGCGTGCCGCGATCTTGGATCTGCAGCTCGGTCGGATCGACGTCGTTCCCGACGGCTTGGCGGCGGCACTGGCCATGGTGCGAGACGCCGCGCGTCGGGTGTTCTCGTCGATGCCGAAGGAGGCCAAGGATGCCGAGGGCGACGCGGCGAGGCAGCAGGCGCGAGGCATGGTCGATGAGATCCGCAAGATCAGCGAGCGGCTCGCCGCGCACAGCCCGGACGACGTGACCTGGCTGTCGGAGCGCGACTCGGCGCGCGGCGGCAGCCAGCTGTGCGTGGCGCCGCTTCAGGTGTGGGGTCAGCTGCGCGATCGACTGCTCGGCGACAAGACGGTCGTCTTCACGTCTGCGACATTGAAGCTCGGCGGCGATTTCACGGCACTCGCCACGTCGATCGGCCTCAAGCCCGGTGAGCGTGCCGACCACTCGATCGACGGTTCGGCGGAGCTGTCAGCCGCGGCGTCGGTGCCGGTGACAGCAGGCTTGCCGAGCGACCGCGCCCCGAGTGGGTCCGATGACGACGCCGGCGACGGGGAGGTCACGGGCCAGGCGGAGGGCCACGAGCCGAAGGTTGCGCTTCCCTGGCGAGGGATCGACGTCGGGTCACCCTTCGACTATGCGAAGCAGGGCATCCTCTACATCGCTCGCCACCTGCCAAGCCCCGGTCGCGACGGCCTTGGTGGGGCCCAGATCGAGGAGATCCGTCGACTTGTCGAGGCGGCCGGCGGGCGAACCCTCGGTCTCTTCTCGTCACGCCGGGCGGCAGAGACCGCGGCCGAGGCACTGCGTGAGTTGGTCCCCCACCTGCCGATCCTCTGCCAAGGCGACGGCCAGCTCTCGCACCTACGGGCCGAGTTCGTGGCCAATCCGGCGGTGAGCCTGTTCGGCACACTGTCGCTGTGGCAGGGCCTCGACCTTCCCGGCGAGACCTGCCAGGTCGTGGTCATCGACCGAATCCCGTTCCCACGACCCGACGACCCGTTGATGTCGGCGCGAGCGCGGGCTGCTGACCGGGCTGGGGGCAACGGCTTCATGGCGGTTTCGGCCACCCACGCCGCGTTGCTCCTGGCACAAGGAGCCGGCCGGCTGATCCGGACCAGGTCCGACCGGGGGGTCGTCGCGATTCTCGACCCGCGACTGGCCACTGCCCGCTACGGCTCGTTCTTGCGCGCCTCGCTACCGCCGATGTGGACGACGTACGACCCGGAGGTCGCCGAGGCCGCCCTGCATCGCCTCACCGCGGACAGCACCTGATGGGACCTGCCACGGTGGGATGAGGGCTCAGCCCACCGCCCAGATTGCTAGCGTGGGCGAGCGACCCCGCTGGCGGTGGTGTCAGACCCGGCGCATCACCGTGACGACCTTGCCGAGGATCGTCGCGTCGGTGCCGTCGATCGGTTCGAAGGCAGGGTTGTGGGGCAACAACCTCACCGTGCCGCCTTTGCGCTGGAAGGTCTTGACGGTCGCCTCGCCGTCAATCATCGCGGCGACCATCTCGCCGTTCTCGGCGTTGGGTTGCTGCCTGATCACGACGAGGTCGCCGTCGCAGATGGCGGCGTCGATCATCGACTCGCCCTTGACCTCGAGGAG
>JBOHDU010000246.1:0-2560 GCA_050700615.1 Nocardioidaceae bacterium | reverse complement strand
GCCTCCTCGGACCCCGGAACCACCGGTCGGGCCCTGATTGGCGCTTCCATACGAGCTTCCGCTCCCACCCTTGGCGGGGCTGGCCCCGCCGGACTTGGACACGTCGTTGTTGGCTCGGGTTGAGGCGACGGTCCGACTGGCCCGGACCCACGACTGAAGCGTGTGAGCTGTGGCTGAACCAACCTTGCCGCTCACGGGCCTGATTTCGGCGGCGGTCTGAAAGCGCTCCACGGAGCGGAAGGTGGCGCGGCCGAAGTCGCCATCGGCGGTCGTCGAGAGTCCGACGTCGGTCAGCCAGCCCTGGAGCATCCTCACGTCCGATCCTCGGTCACCCATGCGGAGGGTCCGGTGAAAAGGCGATGAGCTGGCCAGCGCCGACGATGCGGCCAGGCCGGCGGCTGGAACGAGAAGAGCCAGGAGCGCCACGCGGCGCGCTGCGCCGGCCCACTGAGTGCGGGTACGGGGACGTACGGGACTATCGAGCAAGGAGCTGAGCTGAATTCGGGACTGGGTTTGTGCCTTGCGCCTACGGGGTTAGCTGACGGGCTCGCGCTCCTAGCGCTTCCGACGGATCACCGCGGGTTCGCCCCATTTACTTGGGTTCCCCGCTCCCCGGATTGGCGGTCCGGGGATTCGGCTGGCGGTATTGAACAGGAAATTGCGGATGTGTGCGTTGAGAACGATCTTGCATCCCGGTTTCTTTCAGTCGCGCCCGAGCTTTGGGCGTGACGGTTGCCACGGAAGGAGTCCTCCGCAGGTAGGCGAAAGCACTGGCATGGCCCAGCACGAGGTGACCCGCACGCTTGTCAAGTCGCAGCCCGAGGTTTGGACGCAGTGCAGCGACGCGAACTCCTTGGGCCGGCACCTGAACGGTTCGTTCGGTGAGATCCGGATCACTCGGCTCGAACCAGAGCACTCGGTCGCCTGGGAGGGCGAGGAGGTCAGCGGCACCGTGACGATCGAGCCGTCCGCCTGGGGCACGCGCGTGACGCTGAGCGTGGAGATGGCCGGTGAGATTGCCGAACTAGAGGAAGCGGCGCCTCTCAAGCCGCCTGCCACGCTGCCTCTCGCGGCGCCTGCCACCGCGCCTCTCGCGGCGCCTCCCGCGCCGCCTTCCGAGCCGGAGCCGGAGTTCGAGGGGGAGGCTGAGTTCGAGGCGGAGGTCGAGCCCGAGCCCGAGCCTGAGGTCGAGCCCGTGGCCATGGCCGAGCCGGCGGACGTCGTCGAGCCGGATGAAGTGGTCGTGCCCGACCCTGAATCGCCACCCGCGGCGGTGGGCGAGCCCAAACCGGCCCTGAAAGGATGGGCGCGGTTCCGGGCCTGGTGGGGGCGCGCGGCCTCCCTGGAGCCACCGCCCGATGAGGAGGTACCGGTGCACGGCGACACGGTCGTCGATGACGACCTTCCGGCGGCCGATGAGACCGGCCTCGTCGAGGAGCCGGTGACGGAGGAACCCGAGCTTCCGGGCCAACGGGAGCCCGAGCCGACGGTCGAGGAGCCGGTGGCGGAGGAACCCGAGGTTCCGGTTCGACGGGAGCCCGAGCCGCCCGTCGAGCCGCGCGTCGAGCCGCCCGTCGAGCCGCCCTCCACCCCCGAGTCCGACACGGCCGCTGTCCTCTCCGCCGCGTTGGAGAGTCTCGGGCAGGCGCACCACAGACCGTTCTCCCGGGCCTGACGCGACAGGGTTCGCCCGCCGCGGCGATGCGGACCCCATAAACTCGCGCGCCGATGCGCGACAAGGCCCCCGAGACCTACGAGGAGAAGCTGGCCCAGCTCGAGGAGCTCCGCCACGAGGCCATCCACGCCGGCTCGGAGCAGGCCGTGGCCAAGCAGCACGAGCGGGGCAAGTACACCGCCCGGGAGCGGGTGCAGAAGTTGCTCGATCCGGGCTCCTTCCAGGAACTGGACACGTACGTTCGTCACCGGACGTCTGAGTTCGACATGCAGAAGAACCGCCCCTGGGGCGATGCCGTGGTCACCGGCCACGGAACGATCGACGGCCGGCGGGTGTGCGTCTTCAGCCAGGACTTCACCGTGTTCGGCGGCTCGCTGTCGGAGGCGCACGCCAACAAGATGATCAAGGTCCAGGACATGGCGCTCAGGAGCCGCGCGCCGATTATCGGCCTGTTCGACGCTGGCGGTGCGCGCATCCAGGAGGGCGTGGCGGCGCTCGGCGGTTACGGCGAAGTGTTCAAGCGCAACGTCATCGCCTCGGGCGTCATTCCGCAGATCAGCGTCATCATGGGCCCCTGCGCGGGCGGCGACGTCTATTCGCCGGCCATGACCGACTTCATCTTCATGGTGCGCGACACGTCCTACATGTTCGTCACCGGCCCGGATGTCGTGAAGACCGTCACCAACGAGGTCGTCACCGCCGAGGAGCTCGGCGGCGCCTCGGTGCACACCACGAAGTCCGGCGTGTCGGACGGCGCCTTCGAGAACGACGTCGAATGCCTGCTGCAGATGCGCCGCCTGATCGATTTCCTGCCGTCGAACAACGAGGCGGGCGTGCCGGCCTGGCCGACGCAGGACAAAGGCGACCGCATCGACGCTTCGCTCG
>JBOHDU010000245.1:0-3198 GCA_050700615.1 Nocardioidaceae bacterium | reverse complement strand
TCCACGCGATCGCCGCGAGAGTGGCGGCGACCTTCCCAACTCGCTCCTACCACGTGCTGATCGCCAACGTCCCAGGCTCCCAGTTCCGGTTGTACGCCGCGGGCGCCACCCTGCTCGAGAGCTATCCGGCCCTTCCGCTGCTGCCCGGTCATGCTCTCGCGATCGGCGCGACGTCCTACGACGGCAACGTGTTCTTCGGGCTGACGGGAGACCGCGACGCCGTCAACGATCTCGACGTCCTCGTCCAGTGCCTGGAGGAGGCCCTGGACGAGCTGGTCGATGCGTCGTCGCCGTCACGCGCCCGCGCACCTCGTGGCCGCAAGCCTCGGGCGCGTCCGACCCGCCCGTGACCCGGAGCCGGTTGCGCCGACCGGGGTGAGCGCCACCCTGCGGCTCGGGCAGAAATCGGGCGTGCCCCGATCTGGGAGTGGAATAGGCTAGGGGCTCGAGCGACACGGGAGGGCGCATGCAGGCGATCTGGAAGGGCACGATCTCCTTCGGGCTGGTCACGATCCCGATCAAGGTCTATTCGGCCACCCAAGAACGCGACATCTCGTTCCGCCAGGTGCACGAGGCGGACGCCGGACGGATCCGCTACAAGCGAATCTGCGAGATCGATGGCGAGGAGATCCCGTACTCCGACATCGGCAAGGGCTACGAGTTGGCCGACGGCCGGATGGTCGTGCTCGACGACGATGACTTCGCCAGCCTGCCGCTGCCGACGGCGAAGACCATCGAGGTGTTGGAGTTCGTGCCGCTGGAGCAGGTCGACCCGATCTACTACTCCAAGGCGTACTACCTGTCTGCAGATGCGGCCGGCACCAAGCCCTACGTCCTGCTTCGCGACGCGCTCACCAAGACCGGACAGTGCGCGCTGGTGAAGGTGGCGATCCGGACCCGGGAGGCGCTTGCGCTGCTCCGCGAGCACGACGGTGCGTTGGTGCTGCAGACGATGCTGTGGCCGGAGGAGGTCCGCGACAGCGAGTTCGTGGTGCCGGCCGATGACGTCGACATCCGGAAGCAGGAGGTCGACATGGCCGAGTCCTATATCGGCACCCTCCGGGCCGACTTCGACCCGGACCGCTACCACAGCGGCTATCGCGAGGCGCTGGAAGAGCTGGTCGAGGCGAAGGTCTCCGGCCTGCCAGCTCCCGAGGCGGACGCAGAGCAGGGCCGGCAGGCCGAGGTTGTCGACCTGGTCGCAGCACTACGGGCATCTGTCGACGCCGCCAAGAAGCGGCGCGAGGGCGGCGGCGGTGGGGGAGCCGCGGGAGCAGAGCCGAGGCGGGCCAGGAAGGGGACGAAGAAGGCTGCCGACAAGGCTTCGAAGACCTCCGGGGCGAAGTCCGCCACCAAGAAGGCATCCGCCAAGAAGACGGTCGCGCGGGCCAAGAAGTCCGCCTAGTGCTGGACGGGCGGTGCCAAAGGGAGGATCTCGTGTCCGTGCGGGCGGCGTGGCAGGATTCCTCACATGGATGCATTCTCAACGGTTCCCCGGCCAGTCAACGAACCCAACCTGACCTACGCACCGGGCAGCGCAGAGCGCGACGAGCTAGAGCAGCGCCTGATCGAGCTGCAGAAGGCCGAGGTCGACCTGAAGGCCACCATCCGCGGCGAGCAGGTTTGGGGGAGAGGCGCGGAGCTGAAGGTCGTGCAGCCGCACAACCACGCTCGGGTGCTCGGGGTGACCCGAGAGGCCAACGCAGCCGATACCCGGGCCGCCATCAAGGCTGCTGCGGCGGCCGCGCCCATGTGGCGTGCCCTGTCGTTCGATGACCGCGCCGCCGTCCTGCTGAAGGCTGCCGAACTGCTGTCGACAACGTGGCGCCAGACTCTCAACGCCGCGACCATGCTCGGCCAGTCCAAGACCGCCGTGCAGGCAGAGATCGACGCCGCCTGTGAGCTGATCGACTTCTGGCGATACAACGTCTACTACGCAGAGCAGATCCAAAGAGAGCAGCCGATCGCCAACTCCAAGGGGGTCTGGAACCGCACCGACCACCGGCCCCTCGAGGGGTTTGTCTACGCCATCACGCCTTTCAACTTCAGCGCCATCGCCGGCAACCTACCGACCGCCCCTGCCCTGATGGGCAACACCGTGCTCTGGAAGCCGTCGCCGACCCAGCAGTTCGCAGCGCACTACACGATGCGGTTGCTCGAGGAAGCCGGCCTGCCCCCCGGTGTCATCAACCTGGTGCCAGGTTATGGCCCGGCTGTCTCCGAGGTTGCTCTGACACACCCCGACCTGGCAGGCATCCATTTCACCGGGTCGACGCCGACCTTCCAGCACCTCTGGAGGACGGTCGGCAACAACATCGCCTCCTACCGGTCCTACCCGCGGATCGTGGGGGAGACCGGGGGCAAGGACTTCGTGATCGCCCATCCCTCGGCCGACGTCGACGTGCTGCGGACCGCGCTGGTCAGGGGGGCCTTCGAGTACCAGGGGCAGAAGTGCTCGGCCGCCTCTCGCGCCTACGTCGCGAAGTCGGTGTGGAGAAGACTGCGCAAGGACTTCCTCGCAGAGACCGAGTCTTTGACGATGGGCGACGTCACCGACCTGTCCAACTTCATGGGCGCCGTCATCGACGATCGCGCGTTCGCCAAGCACAAACGGGCCATTGCCCGAGTCAAGCGCTCGGCGAAGCTCCGGATCCTGGCGGGTGGCCAGGTCGACGACTCGGTCGGCTACTTCGTCCGGCCGACAGTCGTCGAGTCCACCGACCCGACCGATGCGATGTTCAAGACGGAGTACTTCGGCCCGATCCTCACCGTGCACGTCTACGACGACCGCGACTTCGAGTCGGCCGTCGACCAGTTGGAGTCATTCGCGCCGTACGCGCTCACCGGCTCGGTCATCGCCCAGGACCGGGGCGCCATTTCGTGGGCGAGCGAGCGGCTCAGGTTCGCCGCCGGCAACTTCTACGTCAACGACAAGCCGACGGGTGCAGTGGTTGGTCAGCAGCCCTTCGGTGGCGGGCGGGCGAGCGGCACGAACGACAAGGCCGGTTCGGCACAGAACCTGTTGCGCTGGACCAGCACCCGCGCGATCAAGGAAACCTTCGTGCCGGCAAGGGATTATCGATACCCGCACATGGGCGACGGGATCACCCGATGACCGGCCGGCTCGATGATCTGCAGCGCAGTGACGAAGGGCTGGAAAAGCAAAAGGCAGATCTCGTCGAGGCTGCGGTAGCTGGT
>JBOHDU010000244.1:0-9450 GCA_050700615.1 Nocardioidaceae bacterium | reverse complement strand
CACTAGCACCTCAAGCTAGCGCGTCTACCTATTCCGCCACCCGGACGTGGGCCTCACCGACTCGCGATGAGCGCGTCAACTCTAGCAAGGCTCGAGGTGAATCCGTAATCAAGACCCGGCAAGATGGGGGGATGCTGAAGCCGTATGCTGCCGAGTCCGAAGTGACCGAGATCTGCCGCGAGCTCATCCGCATCGACACCACGAACTTCGGCGACGACTCCGGTCCCGGTGAACGGGTGGCGGCCGAGTACGTCGCCGGACTGCTCGCCGAGGTGGGGATCGAGCCGCTGATCTTCGAGGCGGCGCCGGGGCGCACCTCGGTGGTTGCCCACTGGGGCGATCCCGATGCGCGCGACCGGCTGCTGATCCACGGTCACCTCGATGTGGTGCCGGCCGCGAAAGCCGACTGGAAGCTGGACCCGTTCTCCGCCGAGATCGTCGACGGCTACGTCTGGGGCAGGGGAGCCGTCGACATGAAGGACTTCGACGCGGCCATCCTGTCGGTCGTGCGCGCCCGCACCCGTGCCGGCACCCTACCTGGGCGCGGGGTGACGCTGGCGTTCACCGCCGACGAGGAGGCCGGCAGCATCCTGGGAGCGCACCCTCTCGTCGACCAGAAGCCGGAGTGGTTCGAGGCCTGCACCGAAGCGATCGGCGAGGTCGGCGGGTTCTCGACCACCGTGGGTCAACGACGTATCTATCTCGTCGAGACTGCGGAGAAGGGGCTGGCGTGGTTGCGGCTTCGCGCGCAGGGCACCGCCGGCCATGGCTCGATGCGCAACGCCGACAACGCGGTGACGGCTGTCAGTGAAGCCGTGGCTGCAATAGGACGACACGAATGGCCGATCCGTGTCACGCCCTCGATGCGGGCTCTGCTCGACGAGTTGGCGACGATCACCGGTAGCGGCAGAGTGGGGGGTGACGTGGACGCGCTGATCGAGCATCTCGGACCGGCTGCCCGGATGATCGCGGCCGTCGTGCGCAACACGTCGAACCCGACCATGCTCAGCGCCGGCTACAAGCACAACGTGGTGCCGGGCGACGCCACGGCATGCATCGACGGGCGCTTCCTCCCCGGCTACGAGGACGAGTTCTTCTCGACCCTCCGGGAGCTGCTGCCCGACGGCGTGACCTACGAGCTCCTCGTGCACGACACGGCGCTGGAGACGCCGTTCGAGGGGCCGTTGTCCGAGGCGATGACCGCCTCGCTGCTGGCCGAGGACCCTGATGCGACGGTGTTGCCGTTCCTGATGTCGGGGGGCACCGACGCGAAGGCCTGGAGCCGGCTCGGGATCCGCTGCTTCGGGTTCTCACCACTGCGGCTGCCACCCGACCTCGACTTCTCCGGGTTGTTCCACGGGGTCGACGAACGGGTCCCCGTCGACGCGTTGGAGTTCTGTGCGCGTGTTCTGGACGAGCTGCTCGACCGAGCCTGATCCCAGCCTCGCAACGGCTCAGACCATCGGCTGGAATGGGACCGGTGCGGCCCACGAGGCCGAACGGATCCGGATGATCCGGCGTCGCAACTCCACCCGGCGGCTCCCGTCGGGGTAGAGCCGCACCCGGGCGAGCTCCCATCCGTCGTGCTCGGCGTGGTCGGTCAGAAGCCTCCTGACGGCGGACCTCGACAGCGTCGGCGGCAGTCGGAAACGCTGGAACTCGTACTCCATCGTGTGCCCATGGTGCCATGCCTACCAACCGATCGGGACTCGAACCCGGCCCTCTCTGCACGGTCAGATCGCCGGCACTACTCTCACTCACATGGCGCTACCCATCGAGGACTACGCAGTACTGGGCGACACGGAGACCGCGGCTCTGGTCGGCCGCGACGGGTCCATCGACTGGATGTGCCTGCCGCGTTTCGACTCACCCGCCTGCTTCGCGGCACTGCTGGGGGACCGGGGGAACGGCCGCTGGCTGATCGGCCCGGCCGACGACGCGAAGACCACCAGACGCTACGTCGGCAACTCGTTCATCCTCGAGACGACCCACGAGACGAGCACCGGCACGGTCAAGGTGACCGACCTGATGCCCGTTGGAGACAAGCGGGCAGATGTCATCCGCCGGGTCGAAGGCCTGTCCGGCACGGTGCGGATGTACCACGAGTGGATCGTGCGCTTCGGCTACGGCAAGATCCGCCCGTGGGTCAGCCGGCGGCAGGACGAGCAAGGGGAGCGGGTCATCTCGGCGATCGCCGGGCCGGACATGCTCGTCCTGCGTGGGTCGCGCCTGCCGAAGGCGGTCGACGGAGCCCACCGAGACGAGTTCGACGTCGGTGCGGGGGAGGTCCTCGAGTTCGTCACCACCTGGTTCCCGTCGCACCATCCGATCCCGAAGATGCTCGACATCGACCAGCGTCTGGCCAGCACCAGCGAGCGGTGGGAGAGATGGGCCGAGCGGTGCGACTACGACGGTCCCTACCGCGACGCCGTCGTGCGGTCGCTCCTGGTGCTGCGACTGCTGACCCACGATGGCACCGGGGGCATCGTGGCGGCGCCGACGACATCGCTTCCCGAGTCGTTTGGAGGGGAGCGCAACTGGGACTACCGATTCTGCTGGCTCAGGGACGCGTCGCTGACCCTCGAGTCGCTCCTGTCGGTCGGCTTCGACGAGGAGGTGGTGCTCTGGCGCGACTGGCTGTTGCGGGCGATCGCGGGTGACCCGCAGGACATGCAGATCATGTACGCCGTGGACGGCGCGCGCGACCTGCTCGAACGCGAGCTCGACCACCTCCCGGGTTACGAAGGGTCGAAGCCGGTGCGGATCGGCAATGGTGCCGTCGACCAGACCCAGACCGACGTGCTGGGCGAAGTGATGCTGGCGCTCGAACATGCCCGAGCAGACGGCCGGACCGACCCGATCCAGTCCTGGCAGCTCCAACGCGCTCTCATCAACAACCTGGCCGACCGCTGGGAGGAGCCCGACAACGGCATGTGGGAGATGCGTGGCCCGAAGCGACACTTCACCCACTCCCGAGTGATGGTCTGGGTGGCCTTCGACCGTGCGGTGGCGGGGGTGGAGAAGCACGGCTTGAAGGGCGAGGCCGAGCGTTGGCGGGAGATTCGCGACAAGGTGCATGGGGAGGTGCTCGACAAGGGGTTCGACCCGAAGCGCGGCACGTTCGTTCAGCACTACGACACCACCGAGGTCGATGCCTCGCTGCTGCTGATCCCGGCCGTGGGGTTCCTCCCGGGCCACGACGACCGCGTGGTCGGAACGATCAAGGCCGTCACCGAGGATCTGATGCGCGACGGGCTGCTGCTGCGCTACCGGACTGAGGCTGGGTTCGACGGTCTCAAGGGCGAGGAGCACCCGTTCCTCGCGTGCTCGTTCTGGCTGGTCATGGCGCAGGCCCTCGCCGGGCAGACCGAGGACGCGACGAAGCTGATGGGGCGGCTGGTGGCGCTGACCAACGATGTCGGCCTGATGGCGGAGGAGTACGACGCCAAGGACCACCGCATGGCGGGCAACTTCCCGCAGGCGTTCTCACACCTCGCGCTGATCTACGCGGCCGTCGCGCTGCAGCGCGGTCACATTCGCGGTGGCGCTGCTCGCCGGACGAAATGACAGGCGGAGCCGCCTCGGGCTAGCCGAGCACCGGCGTGGACACGTCGTCGAGTGCGTCGTGAATCTCGTCGGGAAGGGTCACGTCCTCGGCGCTGAGCGACCCGCGTAGCTGAGCTGCCGTGCGGGCCCCGACGATCGGCGCGACCACCCCGGGCTGGTCACGCACCCATGCCAGCGCGACCTGCGTCGGCGACAGGTCGAGACCCTCGGCGGCCTTGCATACCGCTTCGACGATCTGGGCGGAGCGCGGTTCGAGGTAGACCCCGACGTACCGCTCCGTGGCGGGTGACGCCGCCCGCGAGTCCGAGGGGACACCGGACCGGTACTTTCCCGTCAGCACTCCCCGACCCAGCGGGGACCAGGGCAGGATCCCGAGCCCGAGCGCCTCGCAGGCGGGGACCACCTCCACCTCGATGCCGCGCTGGAGCAGCGAGTACTCGACCTGTGCCGAAGCCAGCCGGATCCGCCCGGGCGCCGCGGTCTGGTGGGTCGCTGCCTGGGCGGTCTGCCACCCGGCGTAGTTGGAGATCCCGGCGTACCGGGCCCGACCCGAAGCGACGGCAGCGTCGAGCGCCGACAAGGACTCTTCGAGAGGTACGTCGTCGGACCAGAGATGCAACTGCCACAGATCGACATGCTCGACGCCGAGTCGGCCGAGCGACTCGTCGAGGGTGCGCAGCAGTCCGCCCCGCGACACGTCGACGACTCGCTCGCCACCGCGGCCGCTGCTGCCGGCCTTGGTGGCGAGCACCACGTCGTCACGGTTGAAGGCACTGGCCAGCAGTGCTCCGACCGTCAACTCGCTGGCGCCGCCACCGTACGGCGCCGCCGTGTCGAGGAGCGAGCCGCCCGCGTCCAAGAAGGCGCGCAGCTGGTCCGCAGCCTCGTGCTCGTCGACGTCGGTGCCCCACTGCATGGTGCCGAGGCCGAGTCGGGACACCCGCAGGCCGGTCTTGCCGAGGTACCTGTGGCGCATGGGGGCGAGACTAGTCGACGGCTGCAGCCGCTCATGGCCAAGACTCGCAGACGCTGCCCCAACGGCCGGACTCCCGCCACACTAGGGTCTGGGCATGAGGCTCGGACTGAGTATGGGTTACGTCATGGGCGCCAATGTGCGGGAGTACGTCGAGTTGGCGCAGGAGGCCGAGCGTCTCGGCTACTCCGTGGTGTGGGCTGCCGAGGCCTACGGATCCGACGCCCCGACGCTGCTCAGCTACCTGGCCGCGAAGACCGATCGGATCGACGTCGGAGCCGCGGTGATGCAGATCCCTGGACGCACTCCGACGATGACCGCGATGACGGCAGCAACCCTCGACCTGCTCAGCGACGGGCGGTTCCGCCTCGGGCTCGGCGTGTCCGGACCCCAGGTGTCCGAGGGCTGGCACGGTGTCCGCTTCGCGAAGCCGTTGGCCAGGACCCGCGAGTACATCGACATCGTCAACCTGGCCCTGAACCGTCGCACCGTGCAGTACGACGGCGAGTTCTTCAGCCTGCCCCTCACCGACGGGCCCGGAAAGGCGCTCAAGCTGACCGTGCATCCGGTTCGCGACCACATCCCCCTCTATCTCGCTGCCGTCGGGCCGAAGAACCTCGAGCTGACCGGTGAGATCGCCGACGGCTGGCTGGCGATCTTCTTCTCACCCGAGTTCGCCGCCACCGCGCTGCGCAGCGTCCGCTCCGGGCAGGATCGGGCCGGCCGGGCCGGGTCGGCTCTCGACGTGTCCGCCACGGTCCCGGTGGTGATCGGCGACGACCCGGCCGCGTGCGCGGATCCGATCCGCGGCTATGCCGCCCTCTACGTCGGCGGCATGGGCAGCCGCCAGCAGAACTTCTACAACCAGCTCGCGTGCAGGATGGGCTTCGAGGAGCAGGCGCGGCAGATCCAGGACCTCTACCTCGACCGCAAGCATCGCGAGGCGATGGCCGCCGTACCGTTCGATTTCATCGACCAGACCTCGCTGCTCGGGCCGCAGCGGCGCATCGAGGAGCGGTTGCACGCCTTCGCCGATGCCGGCGTGACGACGCTGACCGTTGCTGCCTTCGACGCCGACGTGTCGCAGAGAGTGCACACGCTCCGTCAGGTTTCCTCGGCATGGGAGAGCGCTGGTTTAGCGGACTGAGCTCCACCGCGCCCGACACGTCCCGGCCAGGAACACAAGCAGCCCCGGCCCGAGGCTCAGAGCCAACCCGACTTCTTGAAGAGGCGGTAGAGGAGGACGCAGACGGACAACATGACAAGCAGCACGGCGGGATAGCCGAGCGGCCAGTGCAGCTCAGGCATGTGGGTGAAGTTCATCCCGTAGATGCCCGCGAGCATCGTCGGCACCGCCGCCATCGCCACCCACGCCGAGATCTTGCGCATGTCGTCGTTCTGCTGCACGGAGATGCGCGCCATCTGCGCGTCGTGTGCGCTGGAGAGCAGGCTGTCGAGCGACTCCACCTGGTCGTGCACGCGCACGGCGTGGTCGGCGACGTCGCGGAAGAACGCGCCCGCCTCTGCAGGCATCCCCGGGACCTGGCACTGTGCGAACCGGTTGAGCGGCTCGCGCAACGGCGCAACCGCCCGCCGGAACTCGGCGATCTCGCGCTTCAGCGTGTAGATGCGCTTCGAGTCGCTTGTCCGCTCGTCGGAGAAGACCGAGAGCTCGATCTCCTCAACGTCGTTCTCCAGCTCGGCGGCGACGGTTTCGTAGGTGTCCACGACCGAGTCGCAGACCGAGTACAGCACCGAGAATGAGCCGTGGCCGAGCACGTCGACGCGGTCCTCGAGGTCACGGCGGGTCATGCTGAGGCCCGCGCCCTCCCCGTGGCGCACCGTCACGACGTACCGCTTCCCGAGGAACACCGCGATCTCCCCGGTCTCGACTGCGTCCTGTTCGTCGACATACCACAGCGTCTTGAGCACCATGAACAAGACGTCCCCGCTGTAACGCTCGAGCTTGGGTCGCTGATGCGCCCTGACGGCGTCCTCGACGGCAAGCGGGTGCAGATCGAACGCCCGGGCGACGTGCAGCATCTCCGACTCGGTGGGGTCATGGAGCCCGATCCAGACGAAGTCCTCGGGGTCCTGGGCCGCATCGATCGCTGCTGTGACGTCGGCCTTTCCCCCCGGCAAGGGGATACGCCGCCCGCCTC
Source organism: Nocardioidaceae bacterium (assembly GCA_050700615.1). GTDB lineage: Bacteria > Actinomycetota > Actinomycetes > Propionibacteriales > Nocardioidaceae > JBOHDU01. Next base: position 2,748 of record JBOHDU010000244.1, on the reverse strand, counting down.
GGTAGACCGCGCAGTCAACGATCACAGCACCATTGTGGGGCAGCGGCGCATCCTCGCTGTGCGTCGACTCACCGCAGCGTGTCCGCGTCGGGCCGGCGTCGAAGCGTCCGGCGGCATCGACCCCGAGAGGGGCCCGGCTGAGCCAGGATCCGGGCTAAGGTGATGCGCGTGCCCACCCTCCTGCTGGTTCGCCACGGCCGGACGACGGCCAACGACAAGGGCATCCTCGCCGGGCGCACCCCAGGGGTACTGCTTGATCGGACTGGCGAGAGGCAGGCGGCAGTGGTCGCCGACCGGATCGCCGCCCTGCCACTCGCGGCGGTCGTCTCCAGCCCACTGGAGCGGTGCGGGCAGACCGCGGCTGCCATCGCGGGAACACCCGGGCGTGACCTCGCTGTCGTCTCCGAGGAGCGGTTGACGGAGTGCGGTTACGGCGACTGGACCGGGCAGGAGCTCAAGAAGCTGGCCAAGGAGAAGCTCTGGAAAGTCGTCCAAGCTCATCCGAGCGCGGCCGTCTTCCCTGCTGGGGAGGCGATCCGAGACATGCAGGCGCGCGCCGTGACCGCCGTGCGCGAGTGGGACGCGAGGCTGACCGACGAGCACGGCCCAGACGCGATCTGGGTGGCAGTGAGCCACGGCGACGTCATCAAGTCGGTCCTGGCCGACGCGTTGGGGACTCATCTGGACCAGTTCCAGCGCATCGTCGTCGACCCCGCAACGGTGTCCGTGATCGCCTACACGCCGCTGCGACCGTTCGTCGTCCGCGTCAACGACCACGCGGACCTGGCGGGGTTGATTCCCAAGCGTCGCCGCCGCAGGCGGACTTCGAGCGACGCCGCGGTGGGCGGTGGGGCCGGGGCGGACGGCTGAGCGCCTGCCCGGCATGCCGGGCTCATGCCCGCCCGACGCATCTCGACCGCCAAGCCGACGTCGTAGGCTCGGGGCATGTCGATGGTCGTGCACAGCTACGAGGAACCGGATCGGTTCATCGCGGGGACGGTCGGCCCTCCCGGCCAGCGGACCTTCTTCCTGCAGGCACGGGAGTCTGGTCGGCTCACCACGGTCGCGCTCGAGAAGCAGCAGGTGTCCATCCTTGCGGAGCGGATCGACCTGCTGCTCGATGAGGCACTCCGGCGCAGCGGAGGGGACCCGACGATCCCGGCCGTTGCGCCATCAGATGCCGAGGACGCCGAGCCACTCGAGCAACCCATCGAGGAGGAGTTCCGCGTCGGCACGATGACCTTGACCTGGGAGGAGGAGGCGAGCCGCGTCGTCATCGAGCTCTTTCCGGTGTCCGAGGAGACCGTCGTCCTTGACGAGGACAACGGCGACGACGAGGACGACGACGAGGATGAGGTGGTCGCGCTGGAGATCCACGTCGACGCCAGCGAGGTGATGGTCGTCAAGCTCGAGCCGGCCTACGCCCGCGAGTTCGTCCGCCGAGCCCAGACCGTCGTCTCGGCCGGTCGGCCGGCCTGCCAGTTCTGCGGGAGACCGCTGGACCCTGAGGGTCACATCTGCCCACGGGCCAATGGGTTCAAGCGCATTGCCGAGTGAGGACCCGTCGGTCCTGGACAGCGCGGCCGTAGAGAGGGTTCTCGGCCAGGGCGAGCTCGACATCGAAGGCCGCCTGGTCGCCGCCTCCAACGCCTCGTTCTTCGGGCACGTCGTGCTGGACGGCATCTCCCTGCCCTGCATCTACAAGCCCGTGGCCGGGGAGCGGCCGCTGTGGGACTTCCCTGACGGGACTCTGGCCGCTCGCGAGCGGGCGGCGTGGCTGGTGTCCGAGGCGGCCGGCTGGCACCTCGTCCCGCCGACGGTGCTGCGTGAGGGCCGGTTCGGCGCTGGCATGTGCCAGCGGTGGATCGAGGCCGCCGATCCGAACGCCCTCGTTGACGTGGTGGCCGCCGAAGCACCAGCGCCAGGGTGGCTGGCGGTGCTGGAGGCCGAAGACCAGGCCGGCGATCCCGTGCTGCTGGTGCATGCCGACGACCCGAAGCTGCGTTCGATGGCGGTGCTCGACGCGATCATCAACAACGCCGACCGCAAGGGCGGGCACCTCCTGCTGGAAAGCAGGGGTGGTGGGTTGTTCGGGTGTGACCACGGCGTCAGCTTCCACGAGGAGGACAAGCTGAGAACCGTGCTGTGGGGCTGGGCCGGCGACCCCCTCCGCGACGAGGACCGGGTTCGGCTGGAGCACCTCGGAGAAGGCCTCGAGGCGGGGCTCGGTGCCGTGCTCGGCGAGCTGCTCACGCGCGCCGAGGTGTCCGCGTTGGCCCGGCGGGTGAAACGGCTTCGCCGCGCCGACCGGATGCCGTCGCCCGGTGGGTCGTGGCGGGTGATCCCGTGGCCGGCGTTCTGAGCTCGGAGGATCCGGGCTGAGCTCTGGCGGTTAGGCTACCGGGCATGCATTCGTGGGCTGCGCCGCCGATCTCCCCACTACCGCGCGACCAGTTGGGCGACGCACCCGAGCTCGGCCTCTACGACGCGAGGAGCGGGGCGGTCGAGAAGACCAACCCGGGCGATAGCGCCCGCCTCTACGTCTGCGGCATCACGCCGTACGACGCGACCCACCTCGGCCATGCGGCGACCTTCGTCGCGTTCGACCTGGCGGTCAGGGCTTGGCGCGAGGCGGGCCATCGGGTCCGCTACGTGCAGAACGTCACCGACGTCGATGACCCTCTGCTCGAACGTGCCGTGCAGCAGGGCATCGACTGGCGCGAGCTGGCCGACCGCGAGATCCAGCTG
>JBOHDU010000243.1:0-2172 GCA_050700615.1 Nocardioidaceae bacterium | reverse complement strand
CCGGCATCGGAAACCTGAAGAAGATCATCGATCGCTTCTCCCGCCGCGGCCTGGAGAATGCGCTCAGCGAGCTGCACCTGGCAGCTACCGCGTTCAACCTCATGAAAGCTCACCGAGCAGCGGCCATGATCTGACCGTCGCGGGGCCAAGGGCCCCTTCCGGTCCCCTCCCAGGCGGCGCAGACCGTCGTCTGAGGCACCCGGCGCGCTCGGTCGGAGCTGCCGGTAGATCCGTCGCAAGCCGTCGTGCCGGCCCCCAGACGCCCTCATCAGCGACACCTGCCGCCAAGATGGGCTCACGCGATTCTGCGACAGGCTCCGTAGTCCAGGAACGGGAGGGTCTGTCAGGATTTTTGTGTAACTGCATCGGCGTGATGCCGCGGACTGGGTCCGTGGTCGAAGGAGCATCACGTCATGAGCGAGCACGAGTCTGATAGTACGGCGGTGCCGGCGGTCCGAGAGCCCGACATGGTCCGGCTCGCCGAGGAGCTGGTCGCCTCGGCGAACGATCGCGGGATCGCGTTGACCGGCGAGGGTGGACTGCTGACCGAGCTCACCCGCAAGGTGCTGCAGTCCGCGCTGGAGGCCGAGATGGCCCATCACCTTGGTTATGACCGGCACGATCCGGTGGGGCGTGGAAGTGGGAACTCCCGCAACGGCACGACGCCGAAGACGGTCACGACGGAGATCGGGAAGGTCACCGTTGATGTTCCTCGCGATCGCGAGGGCACGTTCGAGCCGCGGGTCGTGGCCAAGCATCAACGCCGGCTGGCGGGGTTCGATGAGACGGTGGTCAGCCTTTATGGCAAGGGTATGACCACCGGCGATATCGCCGCGCACCTGGCCGAGGTCTACGACACCGACGTGTCCCGCGACCTGGTCTCCACGGTGACCAACAAGGTCCTTGCCGACATGAAGGAGTGGGCGGCCCGGCCACTGGACCCGGTCTACCCCGTGATCATCATCGACGCGATCGTGCTGAAGGTCCGTGAGGGCACCGTGGCGAACCGGCCGGTCTACGTTGCCATGGGTGTCAACCTCGACGGCGTCCGGGACGTGCTGGGGATGTGGGTCGGGCCCAGCGGCGGGGAAGGCGCGAAGCAGTGGATCAACATGCTGACCGACCTGAAGAACCGTGGCATCCTCGACGCATGCATCGTCTGCTGCGACGGCCTGAAGGGTCTCCCGGAGGCGATCAACGCGGTCTGGCCGCAGGCGATCGTGCAGACCTGCGTGGTGCATCTGGTCCGCAACAGCCTGCGCTACTCCTCCAAGCAGCACTGGCAGAAGATCACCGCCCAGCTGCGCAGGATCTATACCGCGCCGAGCGTGGAGGCGGCCGAGTTCGAGTTCGAGGTCTTCGCCGAGGAATGGACCGAGAAGTACCCGGCAATGGTGAAGCTCTGGCGCAACGCCTGGGCGGAGTTCGTGCCGTTCCTGGACTTCCCGGTCGAGGTCCGCAAGATCATCTACACCACCAATGCGATCGAGTCCTTGAATGCAAGGTTCCGGGCAGCGACCCGGCGCCGCGGGCACTTCCCCGACGAGCAATCTGCGTTGAAGGTGCTCTACCTCGCGGTGCGTCATCGCGAGATCAACCGGCCGAACCCGACCGGCCGCATCGCCGGCTGGAAGAACATCCTCAACGTCTTGTCCATGACCTACGGCGACCGCCTGGGTCTCAACTAAGCCGATGCCCACCTACACAAAGAATCGGACAGACCCTACGCTGGCGGAGGCAGCACCGCCTACTGCTGACCATCCCGCGGTCTCGCCGAGCGCCGTCGTCCGTAGTGGCCGGGTCTGGATCGCCGCTGGTCGGCCATGAGGCACCAGTTGTCGGGGCCCGGTGGACGGACGCAACCAGCTCGACTATCTCACCGGCGCACTGGAGGAGAGCCCCTCAATTACTTTGCGTACAACCCAAGACCTCCGATGCGTGAGCCGGCCGAATCTGACGTCTCGGGGTCATTGAACCCGTCGCGGGAGAAAGCCGTCCAAGGGGAATGACCACGACAAGCTCACGGCGCGGAGGACTGGTTGCCGCGGCGCTCGCTCTGTGTGTCGCCTCGACGGCTTGTGGCGCCACGCACGCCAGCAACGGCGGCCACCCGACGCCGAGCACGGGTGCCGGCCACCACGCCATCGTCGTTAACTCCCCGAGCAAGGTAAG
>JBOHDU010000242.1:0-1991 GCA_050700615.1 Nocardioidaceae bacterium | reverse complement strand
GTCCCGATCCAGGTGAGTGACCCGCCCCACCCGATGCGGTACTCGTCGACGAGCCCGTTCGCTCCGGCCTGCACGTAGAGGTTGTGCCCATCCGGGCTGACCGTCGCGTCCACCGTGCCGGCGTCTGTCGTCGTGTCACCGACGAGAGTCAAGGAACCGCGAGGGCCGGACCGGTACTGGGTGAGACTGGCGCTGCCAGCGTTGGACACGTAGAGGTTGCGCCGGTTGGCCACGACCCAGCAGGACGCGGACTGACCCGAAGGGACCGACGACAGCGCCGTCAAGGCTCCGTCGTGGTGGAGGGTGAAGGTCGCCAGGGCGTTGGTGCCCGCCTCGACAACGGCCAGCTGCCCAGCCGGGTCCCAGCTGACGGCAAACGGTACGGCGCCGGGCAGCGAGGTCACGACGGGTGCCCACCCCGGCAGCCCGGACGGCTTCAGGTTGAAGACCTCGACCGAGTTGCCGCCGGCCTTCGTGGTCACGACCAGCTGGCGGCCGCTAGGAGCGAAGGCCACCTGCCCGGGGGTGTGTGTGAACTCCGGGGCTGTCCCGGTGGCGAGGTTCAGCTCACGGTGCCAGCTCCATCGGATGTCGAGGTGGCGGCCCTCGACCTGGTAGCCCTGGATGGAGCCGCCGTCGCGTGCGTTGAGCACGAACACACGGCTTCCCGACGCCGTGACCGAGACCGGGAAGCTGCCCCGGGTGGCGATGGTCTGCACCAGGTGCAGCCGATCGCCGGCCACCGTGAACACCGACAGGGAGTCGCTGCCGGCGTTCACGGCGTACAGCAGGTGGTGGCCGCTGTCGTACGTCAGCGCGCCCTGCGACGCCGTGTGGTCGACTACGGAACCGGCGAGGATTCCACCGGTTCCGCCGGTCGAGTAGGAGCCTGCCTCGACGAGCCCGCCGTCGCTGTTGCGGTGGTAGGCGATGACGTGATTCCCGGCGGGTTCGTCGGTCTGCACGAAGACGGCGCGGGTGCCGTCGGCGCTGGCCGAATGGTGCGCGATGGCGGCGTCGGCCGAGCCGCTCAGAAACGCGCTGGATGCGGTGAGCGCTGCCACGGCGCCGACCACGGCGAGACGTGTGGTGGTCTTCATGGGCAGGGTTCCTCCTTGACGAGATGGGTTGGGACTCACCACGAAGGGTTGCGCAGCAGCGCCGCCGACACGAGAGCTGGCGACGGTTCGTCAGGGTTCCGTAAGGACTGCCGGCGAGGGTTCGTCAAGGCTCGGGAGCCCGGCAAGCCCTGGTGGCCAAGTCGGCGTGCTCGGATCCGTCGGCGATGCTGCGACGGTCAGGGCGAGGAAACCGGCACCGCGGTGGCTGACTCGGGACGGAGGAAGAGCAGCTCCCCACGAACCTTGGTTTGCCCGGTCGCGAGCCGAAGGCTGTCAAGGTAGGCCCGCAGCTGGGGCGCATAGAACTCAGTGCGCGCCACGAGGGCTGCCTCCGGCACGGCATCTGTCTTGTAGTCGATGACGACGAGGCTCCCGTCATCGTCCTGGTAGATGAGGTCGACGAAACCTTCAACCAGGACTCCGTCGCTGCGCTCCGCGCCGACATAGCTCTCGCGCCAGTGGCGGCGCGCCGCGGCACTGCGCACCGGCCGGGACGCGAGCGCGGAGCGCGCGAGAGCGGCCACCACGTCGAAGTACGACAGCACGCCCTCGCTCACGCACTGAGCGCGGACGGCATCGTCGAGCCCCGCGCCGGACGAGAGGTCGACCACCTGCAACACGCCGTGCACGGCCCGCCCGACGGCGGTGCCGTAGCGGCCCTTCGACCAGGGCGGCAGCTCGACGTCGCGCTGACCCTTGGCCAGCCCCGCGGTCGTCTGGAGCACGTCGTCGTCGGTCGTGGTCGGCAGCGCGATGTCGGGCTCGGTGCCTTCGAGCCCGGATGCGCTGAGAGCTAGCCTGCGGCGACTCGCCTCGCGCGCAAGGTCGACCCCGGCCAGCCAAGCCGCGTGCTCGGGCGGAGGGGCCGGT
>JBOHDU010000241.1:0-2018 GCA_050700615.1 Nocardioidaceae bacterium | reverse complement strand
GTGCTATCGCCAGCCTCGGACTCCCGGGTCTGGCCGGCTTCTGGGGCGAGATGCTGTCGATGCTGGCGGCGTACTCGCCGGCGGCCGGCCTGCCGCGGGCGACGTATCTCGTGTTCATGGTGCTCGCGGGGGTCGGAGTGGTGCTGACCACGACGTACTTCGTGGTGGCGATCCGGCGCGTCTGCCAAGGCGTCGCGGTGCGCGAGGCTGTCGCGGACACGGGCCGAGACGAGTGGGTTGCATGGTCACCGCTGGTGCTGCTCACGGTCGGACTCGGGCTCTTCCCGTGGCTGATGCTGTGGAACGGGCCGGTGCTGCTGTCGGCGGTGACGCGGTGACCCAGGCTATCGACTGGCTCGTGATCGCACCCGCGCTGTGCCTGGTCGGAGGCGCACTGCTCGCGTTGCTCGGCGATACCTTCGCCCCGGCCGCCCGCCGCTGGCTGCCGACGACCTGCTCGATCGTGGCCGTAGCCGCCGGTCTTGCCTTCACCAGCGAGCTGGCGGGGAGCCACCGGAGCGCGTTCTGCCTTGCCTCTGCAGGCGGCTCCGGTGGGCCACCCTCGTGCTCCTGGGTGGTCGACAATACGACGGTCGTCTGGTGGGTCATCATGCTCGCGGCGGTTGGGCTCGTCGTGCTGATGGTCCAGCCGGCGGCGGCGTCCGGTGAGATGCCGGCCGGCGAGCTGCACTTCCTGTTGTTGTCGTCCGCGACGGGTGCCCTTGTGGTGGCCGCCTCTGGGGACTTGATCACGTTGCTGGTCGCGATGGAGGCGGTGTCGCTGCCTGCGTTCGCCCTGGTTGGTCTGCGGCGACGAGATCGACGTGGTGCCGAGGCAGCGCTGAAGTTCTTCATCGCCTCGGTCGTCGCCACCGCGTTCAGCCTGCTGGGCATCTCGATGGTCTACGGCGCCACCGGGTCGGTGGTCGCCTCCCGGGTATCGGGCGTACTCGCAAACGGCACCGCAGTCACTCCAGTGGCTGGCGTGGGGATGATGCTGACCGTGGTCGCGCTGGGTTTCAAGACCGCGGCCGTGCCCTTCCAGGTCTGGGTGCCCGACACGTACGTCGGTGCGCCGATACCGATCGCGGCGTACCTGTCGGTCGTCAGCAAGGCGGCAGGTCTGGCCGGGTTGGTGATCGTCTTCGTACGGTTCTTCCCGGCCTACTTCGACACCTGGTCGACGGTGCTGGCGGTCGCCGCCGCGCTGACGATGACGGTGGGCAACCTCGCCGCGCTGCGCCAGCAGCATGCTGTGCGGCTGCTTGCCTGGTCGTCGGTCGCCCAGGCCGGGTACCTGCTGGTGCCGCTGGCCGCCGGGGGCTCGCGGACCGATCTCGGCGCCCTCCAGTCGTACGCCGCGATGTACGTCATCGTCAACGTCTGCGCGTTCGCCGTGGTCTTGCTCGCGGCGGGCCACGGTGCGGTGCGGGTGGGTGACTTCGCCGGCATGATGCGCCGCCATCCGTGGCCCGCTGCTGCGCTGGGCTTCGCGCTGCTCTGCCTGGCTGGCCTGCCTCCCGGTGTGATCGGGCTGGTGGCCAAGGTGGTCATCTTCCAGAGCGCGGTCGACGGCAACCTCACCTGGCTCGCGGTAGTGATGGCGGTCAACGTCGCGATCGGCCTCGTCTACTACCTGCGCTTCCTCGTGACTGTCATTCGGCCGGGGGGAGACGAGGGCACGGAGTTCGCCGGTGGGGCACGGCCTTCGGGTGCCGGCTCGCAGACAAACACAGGCAGGCCGTGGGCGGTCGAACTGGTGGTCGGCGCGACCCTGGCCGCGGCGGTCGTGCTGTCGGTGTTCCCCGGCCCGCTGTTCAACGGCCCCTTCCGCTGACCAGCGTGCGAAGGATCGCCCACTGACGCGAGGTCAGGTCCGGCTCGCCATGCAGCTCCCGGTGAGACGTGCGTGCAGCCCGGCCAGATGCGGCCGGGTCACGGGAGCATCAAACGGTCATCTGACGAGTGAGGAGTGGTGCTCTGCCCACAGTCGTTCGATGTCCTCGACGCCTCCGGAG
>JBOHDU010000240.1:0-7054 GCA_050700615.1 Nocardioidaceae bacterium | reverse complement strand
GTCCAGGACCACCGTCGCGAAGCTGTCGGATCGGCTGGCCACCGAGGGGTTCGGACACATCGTCGTCGTGGTGGGCTTCCTCGACCGCGCCGAGGGGCTGACCCCCCGCACGGGCTGGCCCACTGGGCTGCCTCAGGACTCCGTCGCCGTTCTCTACGACGGGAAGGTCGTCGTCCGGCAGGCCAAGCACCACCTGTGGAACTACGGCGTCGGTGACGAGATCCGCAACTTCGTCCCGGGTGACACCATCAACATCATCCAAGTGCACGGCGTCGACGTGGCCATCGCGATCTGCGAGGACCTGTGGCAGGACGGCCCGTCCGCCGCCGCCCACGCGGCTGAGGCCGGGCTGCTCGTGGTGGCCAACGGATCGCCGTACGAAGCGAACAAGGACGACCTCAGGCTCGAGCTGTGTGCCCGCCGGGCGCGTGAAGGAGCCTGCGCGCTTGCCTACGTCAACCTTGTCGGCGGACAGGACGAGCTGGTCTTCGACGGCGACAGCCTCGTGGTCAACGCATCCGGCGAGCTGGTGGCCCGGGCCCGGCAGTTCGAACCCGAACTGCTCATCACCGACCTCGAGCTACCGGCGGCGACTTCGTCCATGCCGGCAGCCGAGACCCGATTCTGCGGACTGACCGTGCGCCGGACGATCCTCAGCGCGGTACCGGTGCCGGCGTACGACGAATTCCCAACGGACGGCGTAAGCATCACTCAGCGGGTCGGCGACGTCGAGGAGGTGTATCAGGCGCTGGTCCTCGGTCTTCGCGACTACGTGGCGAAGAACGGCTTCCGCTCGGTGCTGCTGGGTCTCTCGGGGGGCATCGACTCCACCCTCACCGCGGCCATCGCGTGTGATGCTATCGGGGCCAACAACGTCTACGGCGTATCCAACCCCAGCGACTGGTCCTCCGAGCACTCCAGGAGCGATGCCGCCGAGCTGGCCCGTCGTACCGGCCTGCACTTCGAGACCGTGCCGATCGGCACGGTGTTCGACTCGTTCCAGGACCAGCTGTCCCTGGAGGGACTGGCGGAGGAGAACCTGCAGGCCCGGATCCGGGCCGTCATCTGGATGGGGCTGTCAAACCAGCACGGGCACCTCGTCCTCGCCTGCGGCAACAAGAGCGAGCTCGCGGTTGGATACTCGACGATCTACGGCGACGCGGTCGGCGGGTTCGCGCCACTCAAGGACGTGCCCAAGACGCTCGTGTGGGAGCTGGCCCGCTGGCGCGACCAGGCCGCCGTCGCCCGAGGGGAGACGCCGCCCATCCCCGAAGGCGTCATCACGAAGGCTCCATCGGCCGAGCTCCGTCCTGGCCAGCTCGATTCCGACTCGCTCCCCGACTACCACCTGCTCGACGACATCCTGGACGACTACGTCGAGAACGACCGCAGCGCTGCCGAACTGGTCGCGCAAGGTTTCGACGCCAAGACCGTCGATCGCGTGCTGCGGATGGTAGACGGCGCCGAGTACAAGCGCCGCCAGTACCCGCCCGGGCCGAAGATCTCCACACGCAACTTCGGCCGCGACCGGCGCCTCCCCATCACCAATGACTGGCACGACCAGACGTCATAGCTCTCCGGCTAGTGGTGGGTCAGCGTGCTCGCGTAGTCGGGGATCTGGTGGAACAGCTCGCGCGGCGGCCGCTCATAGTCGCGCGCAGGTGGCCGGGGCGGCAGTTCGATCGGCGCGAACGGCTCCGCGACGTAGGGAAGGGTCGACAGCAGGTGGGCGATCATGTCCAGCCGGGCATTGCGCTTGATGTCGGCTTCCACGACGTACCACGGGCTTTCGGCCCGGTCGGTCTGGACGAACATCTCGTCCTTGGTACGGGAGAACTCAACCCAACGATCGCGGGTCTGGAGGTCGTTCGGCGAGAACTTCCATCGGCGCAGGGGATCCTCGATCCGCGACTGGAAGCGCTTCTCCTGCTCTTCGTCGCTGACAGAGAACCAGTATTTTCGCAACAAGACCCCGTCGTCGACGAGCAGTCGCTCGAAGACCGGACACTGCTGGAGGAACACCCTGTACTCGGCATCGGTGCAGTAGCCCATCACGCGTTCGACGCCGGCGCGGTTGTACCACGAGCGGTCGAAGAGCACGATCTCTCCGGCGGCCGGCAGGTTCTCCACGTAGCGCTGGAAGTACCACTGCGTCCGCTGCCGCTCGGTCGGGGTCGGGAGAGCAACGACGCGCGCCACGCGAGGATTGAGGTACTCCGTGATGCGCTTGATCGCACTGCCCTTACCAGCGGCATCGCGGCCCTCGAAGATGACGACGACTCGTTGGCCGGTCTCCTTCACCCAGGACTGAACCTGCACGAGCTCCTGCTGCAGCCGAAGCAGCTCCTGCTCGTAGACCTTCTTGGAAACTTTGCGCTGGGTGGCCATGACTTCCTCAGACATGAGGACACCTCTCCACACTCTTCCCGGCACCCGCTGAGGCAGGCACCCGATCAGCTGCTTGGCACGCTACTCCCGCTGCAGGTCAGTCGCCCCATCCCATCGCAAACACCTCGAAGGAGGCCGCCATCGTGGTGCCCAGTCTGGTGCCGGTCGCTCGACCGAAGCCCTCGAGAAACTCGGCCGGGTCGAAGTCCTGCCAGCCCAGCCCGTCGATGTAGGCCTTGTGGGCAGCCAGCGACGCCACCCCCGCATCGAACGTGTCGGTGGTATCGACACCATGTTGGGCGAGCGGCGACCCAGCTGCCCAGATCTGGCGCACACCACCCCAGGGCTCGAGCCCGTCGGTCAGCTGGTCGTGGAAGATCCAGCGGTTGCCCGCATCACGTACACCGTCAAGGACCGCGTTGCCGACGGCGATGTGGTCGGGCTGGTTGCGGTGGCGACCGCCGAACGTCTCGTGGAAGTTGCCGGTGATGACGATCTCGGGCTGGTGCCGGCGCACCACCGCGGCGATGGCCGCGCGCAGCGGGATGCCGTACTCGACGATGCCGTCGGCGAACCCGAGGAACTCGACGCCGTCGACACCCACCAACCGTGCGGATTCGACCTGCTCGGCTTGGCGGACCGTGCGGCACTCGTCGGGTGCAAGCCCGTCGATTCCCGCCTCGCCGCTGGTCACCATCACGTAGGAGATGCGCTTGCCCTGCCTGGTCCAGCGGGCGATGGCAGCGGCGGCGCCGAACTCGAGGTCATCAGGGTGCGCGACGATCGCCAGGGCCTTCGACCACGACTCGTCCAGCGGCTCGAGCGGCTCGGGAGCGGGCGTGGGGCTGTCAGTCATGGAACCACTCTCCCAGAGGCCGGCCCGATCCGGCATCTGCACCCGGCTGAGAGCCACCCGGGTGCGATCGGGTCGTCGAACGTGACGGAGGTGACAGGCGGGAGCCTCGCGGCCCCGCGATATCGGTGACAGGCTGAGAGACGGTCCGGGGACTCCACGAGGGAGCCTCGAGAGCACGAGGAGCACAGTCGATGACTGAGTCGAGCGAGGCTGCCGCGCCGTACGGCAGCGGGCCGCAGGCGGCACCAACAAGTGGCACAAAGATCCGGCGGGTTCGCACCCACCACTTGCTGGAGATGAAGCAGCAGGGCGAGAAGTGGGCGATGCTCACGGCGTACGAGCAGTACGCAGCCCAGGTCTTCGACGAGGCGGGCATTCCGGTGCTGCTCGTCGGCGACTCGGCCAGCAACAACGTCTACGCCAACGAGACGTCGCTTCCGGTCACCGTCGACGAGCTGATTCCGCTTGCCCGCGCGGTTACCCGGTCTGTGCATCGGGCGCTCGTGGTGGCCGATCTGCCGTTCGGCTCCTACCAGGGCTCACCCGAGCAGGCGTTCCAGACGTCGGTGCGGTTCATGAAGGAGGCCGGCGCGCACGCCGTCAAGCTCGAAGGTGGAGCGCAGATGACCCCACAGGTCTCGCTGCTGGCCGCCAGCGGCATACCCGTGATGGCCCACATCGGCTTCACCCCGCAGTCCGAGCACGGGCTCGGTGGCTACCGCGTGCAGGGCCGCGGTGCGACCGGTCAACGTCTCATCGATGACGCGCTCGCGCTGGAGGAGGCCGGGGCCTTCGCCATCGTGATGGAGATGGTGCCAGGCGACGTGGCCGCCGAGATCACCAAGCGACTGACGATACCGACGATCGGAATCGGTGCCGGCCCGAACTGTGACGCCCAGGTGTTGGTCTGGCAGGACATGGCCGGGCTGCGCACGGGGCGGATCCCACGCTTCGTCAAGCAGTACGCCGACCTACACGGCACGTTGCTGAAGGCAGCCCAGGACTACGCCGCCGACGTCGCCGGCGGGATCTTCCCCGCCGAGGAGCACACGTTCTGAAGCCGAACGGCAGGGTCTCGCGGCACTGGCTCGAGCACGCGGAGGGGCTGCGCGTCGACTTTCCTGCGGTCAGCGTCAGTCCTCGAGATCGTCGTTCCACCGCGGGTCGTTGTCCCACTCCTCGTTGCGCTCCTTGACCTTCTCGAGCGCGTGTGCGGCTGCGTCGCGGGTCGGATAGGGGCCGAGCCGGTGCGCTGCGGAGCAGCCGGTCTCCTCCTCCACCGCGTGGTGGTCAAGGCAGTAGTAGTAGCGGTCACTCATCGGCCGGCCTCCTCGCAGACCTGGTCCTGCCGGGTCAGCCACGATCTTGCCACCGTCGACGGTCGGCCATACAAACTGGCCGGGTCGGACGGCCGACTACACTCCCGATGTGACTGTCTTGACCGCCGGTGTGATCTCGCCGCGACGCACGGTGCCCGCGCAGATACAGCGCCCGGAGTACGTCGACAAGCCGGGTCCGGCGCCGCATACGGGCGGGCACGTTCAGACCGCCGAGACGATCGACAAGATGCGCATCGCGAGCAAGGTCGCTGCGCAGGCGTTGCAGGCTGCTGGAGCGGTTATCGCGCCGGGGGTCACCACCGACGAGGTCGACCGAGCCGGCCACGAGTTCCTCTGCGACCACGGTGCCTACCCTTCGACGCTCGGTTACCGCCGGTTCCCGAAGTCGCTGTGCACGTCGGTCAACGAGTGCATCTGCCACGGGATCCCCGACTCGCGTCCGCTCGAGGAGGGCGACATCTGCAACGTCGACATCACCGCCTTCCTCGACGGCGTGCACGGCGACACGAATGCGACCTTTCTGGTCGGCGACGTCGACGAGGGGAGCCGGCTGCTGGTCGAGCGCACCGAGGAGGCGCTGCGGCGAGCGATCCAGGCGGTCAGGCCGGGCCGGCAGGTCAACGTGATCGGGCGGGTGATCGAGTCGTACGCGAAGCGCTTCAACTACGGCGTGGTCACCGACTTCACCGGGCACGGGATCAACACCACGTTCCACTCCGGGCTGATCATCCCGCACTACGACGACCCGCGGTTCGACACGGTGATGGAGCCGGGCATGACGTTCACCATCGAGCCGATGCTCACGCTGGGCACTCCGGAGTGGGACATGTGGGACGACAACTGGACCGTCGTCACGAAGGATCGCCGGCGGTCCGCGCAGTTCGAGCACACCCTCGTCGTGACCGACACTGGCGCCGAGGTACTCACCCTCGCCTGACCGGCTGCCTCGGGCGGACGCTAGGTCGGCGACTCGATTGTGCGAGAGCCCGGCGCGGGCGTCAGCGTCGTACCGCGGCCGCGGTGGTGAAAGTTTCTGGATCGTGTCCGGCGTGAGCAACCAATGGGGGCTCGGACGCGTCACTATAGAGGCAGGGAGGCGCCCTGTCATGAACCTGACCCACGGGGGAACCATGATCGTCCTGGTTGCGGCGTTGGCTGCACTGCTGTCGGCCTGCGCGCCCACCTCGGTCGCCAACCAGCCCGGATCTCCCACCCCAAGCGCGCACACATCGACGGGCGCGACGGCGGCCCGAGTCTCCGGTGTCTGCACGGGCGTCGCGCACTGTCACGTCGTAGGTCGCAGCGACGTCGACGGTGACGGCACGCCAGACCAGATCGGCTGGGTGCGGCACAAGGCACACCAGATCGTGGTGATCCGGGTCAAGACGGCAGCGGGACCGGTGCTCCAGCGCCGGCTCAGCGTGAAGCTCTGGCTCGGCACCGGAGCCTGGGGTGGGGCGGCCCCCATCGATGGGAGCCGTGGAGCGGAGATCCTGGTCGGCACCGAGATGGGTGCGCATACTCCGGTCTACACGATGCTCACGTACCGACACCAGGCGCTCGTCGTCGAGCGCTCGCCCCTCGGCGACTCCACCTGGTGGGTGGACGCCGCGTACAACTACGACTTCGCGTGGGCGCGCCACACGCGCAGCAACGGCGTGGTGACGATGACGCAGAAATCGGCGTTCCGGACGTCTTTGCACGGCCACCGGTTCGCAGGCACCGACATCACCTGGGCGTGGCGCAGCGGCCACTGGGCCAAGCGCGCAACGGTGAAGCGCAGCTACCCGACCGCCACGGCGGCTGCCATGATGGCCGGCTGGCGGGTGCCCGGCCTGGACCGGTTCCCCGGCGTGCCCCCGATCGACGCACCGCAGGGTGCCCGCTGACGCCGGCGACCTCGCGGGAGGGCGGGCGAGCCGACCTCATAGGCCGGATTCTGTTGGGAGCGACGCCTTACGGCGCACGCCCTGAGCAGCCATCCATCTACGCGCACCGTTGTCGATGCGCTCGTGCAACCTACCCGCAGACTCGGGCGGGCCGCCCTCTCGAGGCCGAAGCCCCTTCGTCTGCGCGACCACCGACCGAAGTCGATGACCTTCTTGGTCTTGCTCCAGGTGGGGTTTACCCAGCCGCCGCGGTCGCCCACGGCGCTGGTGGTCTCTTACACCACCGTTTCACCCTTACCCGCTCCCCGACCAAGAGGTCGGGGCCGCTGGCGGTCTGTCTCTGTGGCACTGTCCCGCGAGTTGCCTCGGGTGGGTGTTGCCCACCACCTTGCCCTGCGGAGTCCGGACCTTCCTCAGCCAGGCACAGCGTTGCCGCCCACCTCGCAGCGGCCGCCCGGTCGGCTCGCCCGCAGTGCCAATCCTACTGGCACGCCGCGGCGAGCAGTCCCTGACCCCAACCGAACGCACACCAGTGCGACCGAGCACTGGCAAGGGGTCCAGCGGACCTGTCAGCGGAGGAA
>JBOHDU010000239.1:0-2857 GCA_050700615.1 Nocardioidaceae bacterium | reverse complement strand
TCACGATCCTGGCCAAGAACACGGCAGTGCGCTACCGAGGACCGGCGACTGGGGACAGGCCGATGACGATCAACATCATCGACACGCCGGGGCACGCCGACTTCGGTGGGGAGGTCGAGCGCGGGCTCTCGATGGTCGACGGCATCGTGCTGCTCGTCGACGCATCCGAGGGCCCTCTCCCGCAGACCCGGTTCGTGCTACGCAAGGCGCTCGCCCGGCGGCTGCCTGTGGTGCTGGTCGTCAACAAGGTCGACCGCCCCGATGCACGGATCTCCGAGGTCGTCGAGGAGACCTACGAGCTGTTCCTCGACCTGCTTGACGACTCCCATGAGCAGGATGCGCTCGACTTTCCGGTGGTCTACGCATCCGCCAAGAGTGGCAGCGCCTCGCTCACGCAACCAGCGGACGGCACCTTCCCAGACAATGACAACCTCGAGCCGTTGTTCACCACGATCATCGAGTCCGTCCCGGCGCCGACGTTCGTTGAAGGCGCGCCGCTTCAGGCGCATGTCACCAACCTCGACGCCTCGCCATTCCTGGGGCGGTTGGCGCTGTGCCGGGTTCACGAAGGCACGCTCCGGAAGGGCCAACAGGTCGCGTGGCTCAAGCGAGACGGATCGCAGGAGCGAGTCAAGGTCACCGAGCTCCTGGTCACCGAAGCCCTCGAGCGGGTTCCTGGAGAGTCCGCCGGCCCGGGTGACATCGTCGCGGTTGCCGGGATTCCACAGATCAACATCGGCGAAACACTGGCAGACCCTGAGGATCCGCGACCCCTTCCGCTCATCACCGTCGACGAGCCCGCCATATCCATGACGCTCGGAACCAACACCTCACCGCTTGCCGCCCGCGCCAAGGGCACCAAGGTGACCGCCCGCCTCGTCAAGGACCGGCTCGATCGTGAGCTGGTCGGCAACGTCTCGATCCGCGTCCTCACCACGGAGCGGCCTGACACCTGGGAGGTACAGGGTCGCGGCGAGCTTGCCTTGGCCATCCTGGTCGAGCAGATGCGGCGTGAAGGCTACGAGCTGACGGTCGGCAAGCCCCAGGTCGTCACGCGGGTGATCGACGACAAGCTGCACGAGCCCGTCGAGCGGCTCACCATCGACTGCCCGGAGGACTACCTGGGCACGATCACGCAGCTGCTCGCTGTGCGCAAGGGGCGCATGGAGCAGCTGATCAACCACGGCACCGGTTGGGTTCGGATGGAGTTCCTTGTGCCGGCCCGGGGGCTGATCGGGTTCCGAACCGACTTCCTGACCGAGACCCGAGGGACCGGCATCGCCCACCATGTGTTCGAGGGCTACGAGCCCTGGGCCGGTGACCTACGCACGCGCCCGACTGGATCGCTGGTCGCCGACCGCACGGGGACGGTCACGTCGTACGCGATGTTCAACCTGCAGGAGCGGGGTGCCCTGTTCGTCGAGCCTGGTACCGAGGTCTACGAAGGCATGCTGGTCGGGGAGAACAGCCGATCTGACGACATGGACGTGAACGTCACCAAGGAGAAGAAGCTCACCAACGTGCGCTCCGCCAGCGCCGAGGAGCTCGAGCGGCTGGTGCCGCCCCGCCGGCTGTCACTGGAACAGTCCCTGGAGTTTTGCCGAGAGGACGAGTGCGTCGAGGTAACACCCGACGCCATCCGGATGCGCAAGGTTGTGCTCGACCAGACCGAGCGGGCCAAGACGGCCGCCCGGGCCAGGCGCGGCTGACCAACCCCGAGCCGGCGGCTCGTGACCGCTCGTGGTCACGACCGTACGTTGCCCGGCGGATGTCGGAGAAGCGGGGGATTGATCGCCCGGGGCGGAGGAAGCCGATACCGGCGTTGTCTCGGCGACGACGCCACCGCAGCGAGGCGCCGCCTGAGGCCTGGCAGACCCGGACGGCTGTGCGGTCGTGATCGCTAGCTGTTGTCTGTCAGTGCGGAGCGGAGTGCGTGGTACGACGCGTCGCCGAACGCGACCATCCGAGCCTCCTCGACGTTCGTGCTCGCCGTGGTGAGTGTCTCGATCGCGGCCGCGGCAGCGTCAGCCAGGGGCCAGCCGTAGATGCCGGCCGACACGAGTGGGAACGCGACCGTGCGAGCGCCCTGCTCGTCAGCGACCAGGATCGCGTTGGAGTAGCACGAGGTGAGAAGCGACCGATCCCGCTGTCCGCGGGTGTAGTTCGGCCCCACCACGTGGATCACCCACTTCGCGGCCAGGTTGCCGGCGGTCGTCCAGCCGGCCTGGCCGGTTGCGAGCCCGTGCGGAAACCGCCTGATGCAGTCCTCGAGCACCGCAGGGCCACCGGCGCGGTGGATCGCCCCGTCGACACCGCCACCGCCGCGCATCGCCGAGTTCGCCGCGTTGACGACCGCGTCGACCGCCTGCGTTGTGATGTCGCTACGCACGATGGTGAGCTCCACGGCCCCAACGTAGCCCGACGCCGTGACGCCAAACCTCCTCTCCGCGCCCGCGGTGGGCGTCGCCACCGCGTCACCAGGCGGACGGCGAGGAGTTTCCTAGGTGGTCAGTTTCTCCCGTTTCGCGCCGTTCATTCCTATTCAAATGCGTGAACAGAAGAATCTGCTGAGAGAATCCTGCGTTGGCAAAGACCTGGTGCCACGCTCGTGAGTTGAAAATTCGATGCGCCATCCCCGCAGCATCCCGTCCTGATGACGTCCGCTGGCTGAGAGAGCCCGTCGATCGATCAGATGCCCTGCGGCCACCCCCGCCCCATCGAGGGAGCAGACATGACAGTCACTTCGTAAGAAGAGCGTCCGGCCGAATCCCCATCACGCCCAGGTCTGAAGCGCCAGATCGGCCTGATCGGGCTGCTCTGGGCCTCCACCGGTTCCATCATCGGGTCGGGCTGGCTC
>JBOHDU010000238.1:0-3801 GCA_050700615.1 Nocardioidaceae bacterium | reverse complement strand
AGGACCCGGTCGAACTGGGCGTGCACGGCCTCGGCGTCGGGCTGGTCGTAGATCGAGTGCAACAACGCCTTGACCCACCCCCAGGAGCTCTTCGCAGTGACCGACTCAGGTTCGCCGCATAGTGAGTTCGGCAGCGTTGCCACCCAGCTCCTGCCAGCGTCGCGGTGATCGCAGCCACGAGCCCGGCGTGGGCATCGCTGGTGACCAGCTTGACGCCACTTAGGCCGCGGGCGACCCGGTCGCGGAAGAACGCCAACCAGCCGGCGCCGTCCTCGCTGGTGGTCACGTGCAGGCCGAGGATCTCCCGGTGCCCATCGAGGTTGACACCGGTGGCCACCAGCGCGTGGACCCCGACGACCCGGCCGCCCTCACGGACCTTGAGCACCAGCGCGTCGGCCGCGACGAACGTGAACGGGCCGGCATCCTCCAAGCAGCGGGTGCGGAACTCCTCGACGTGGGCGTCGAGGAGTTTGGCCATCACCGAGACCTGCGACTTCGACAGCGTGGTGATGTCCAGGCTCTGCACCAGCTTGTCCATCCGACGCGTGGCCACGCCGAGCAGGTAGCAGGTCGCGACCACCCACGTGAGCGCCCGCTCGGCGCGCCTGCGGCGCTCCAGTAGCCACTCAGGGAAGTACGTCTCGGCCCGCAACTTCGGGATGGCCAGCTCCAACGTGCGGCGCGGGTGTCGAACTCTCGGGCCCGATACCCGTTGCGCCGGTTGACCCGGTCCGGGCTGGCGGTGCCGTAGGCGGCACCACACACCGAGTCTGCCTCGGCCGACATCAACGTGTTGACAAACGTGGTCAGCAGCTCACGCAGCAGATCCGGCGAGGCCTGGGCCAGCTGCTCCTCGAGCAGACGGGCAGGGTCAATACTGGGGTTGACGGTCATCTGGTGCCTTCTTCGAGTCGGTTTCGTAGATCACTCGAGGGATCACCCGGTGGCCGTCGCCTATTCAGGCGACACGCTCACCGAGGAGCCGTGCACCACTCTGCTGGACTCAACTCCCAGCAGGGCCCTGACCCGCAGAAATGCCCCGACCGGAGTCGGGGGCGTTGGTTGAGCCGCCTAACGGAATCGAACCGTTGACCTATTCATTACGAGTGAATCGCTCTGCCGACTGAGCTAAGGCGGCGCGGGCGCGCGGACGACGACCCGACGGGAGAGGTTACCAAGCCCGCCGCTGGCCGCCCAAATCAGATCCGGCTCGCGTCAACGGTGGCGTGGGCGTGGCTTGAGACGGGTGTTGGGCATCGGGGGCGCGGGTAGCCGCTCGCCGTCGAAGCCTTCGACCTCACCGAACTGCGAGCCGCCACCCGCGTTCCAGACCCGGCGGAACTCGACGATCTCCTCGTGCGTGCGGCCGATGAAGTTCCACCACATGACGAGCTGCTCGGCGAACGGCTCGCCGCCGAGGAGAAAGACGGTCGAGGTCTCGTCGCTCGCCAGGTGAAGCAGATCGCGCCCTCCCCCGACATAGCAGATCTCACTCGGTGCCAACGGTTGGCCTTCGACCACCGCCGCGCCGGAGACGGCCAGCACGCCGTACTCGAAGCCAGGCTCCAGCGCGACCTCCTGTGCTCCGCTGAAGCCGATCTCGATCCCCACGATCGGGGTGTACGCCGTCGCGGGTGACCTCAGCCCCTCGAACTCACCGATGACAACGCGGGCGGCCAGCCCTTCGCGTCGGAGCACGGGCAGGCCACTGTGCTGGGTGAAATCGCGCGGTGCGTCGTGCCGGGCGCCGTCGGGCAAGGCGACCCACAGCTGGAGGCCGTGCATCATCGGCGAGTGGCCGCGGGGAGAGGCTTCGGAATGGGCGATACCTGCACCGGCGGTCATCAGGTTCAGCTGACCGGGACGCACGATCGCCACGTTGCCTAGGCTGTCCCGATGCTGGACCTCCCCCGCGAGCAGCCAGCTGACGGTCTGCAGGCCGGTGTGCGGATGCGGTGGCACCCACATCCCGACCTTGCCGGTGATGTCCTCGGGACCGTAATGGTCGACGAAGCACCAGGCGCCGATCATCCGCCGGTTCTTGTTCGGCAGCACCCGCTGGACCTCCTGGCGGGGCCCAAGCAGCACCGGTCGGGGCGTGAGCACCTCGATCGTCGGCGTGACCGGTTCCCCGGTCCCACCGCAGTCGGTGATCTCGACGTCCGCCTCGAGGTTGCTCATCGCGTCCTCCCGCTCCGGCGCTCGACCACGCCTCACTGCCTCCGGTCCATTGTGACGCGGCCCCCCGAGGACGCCTCGCCGCCGATGGTCAGCAGCGCTTGCCGTTGGGCGGGACGAGGTCTCGGGTGAAGTAGTTGTCGACGGTCGTGTCGATACAGACGTTGCCACTGGCGTACGCCGTGTGCCCGTCGCCGTTGCGGGTGAGCAGCACACCCGAGCTCAGGTCGCGGGCCAGGTTGACCGCCTGCTGATACGGCGTCGCCGGGTCCCGGGTCGTCCCGATAACGATGATCGGTGGTGCGCCCTTGGCTGCATAGCTCGGGTGTGGCCAGGTGGGTTTGACCGGCCAGTTCGAGCAGCTGTACGGCCACCACATGGCCGTCGCACCGAATACGGGCGAAGCCTTGAGGAACGCCTTCCGCCCGCGAAGGATGTCGGCCACCGACTCGTGTTCGGGGTGGTCGAGGCAGTTGACCGCCGACTGGACCTGCAGGGAGTTGTCCTTGTAAGTGCCGTTGGGTAGCCGACTGGCATAGGCGTCGGCCAGGGCCAGCAGCACGTCTCCCCGCCCTTGTAGCGCCTGGGTGAGCGCGGTGGTCTCGTACTGCCAATTGTCGCGGCTGTACAGGGGCAGGATCACGCCGTAGAACGCCAGCCCCGCGGTGAGCTTGCGTCCGCTCGAGGTCGGCAAGGGGTGCTTGCCGACGTCGTCGAGCAGCTGGATCAGCCGGGTCTGCGCGGCCCCCACGGAGCTGCCGAGGGGGCAGTTGCCCCGACCGACGCAGTACTGGAGGTAGGCGGTCAGCGCCGTCTGGAAGCCGGCCGCCTGGTCGATCTCGGTGGTGCGCGGAAGGGCCAACGGGTCGACGGCGCCGTCGAGCACCATCCGGCGGACGTGCGTCGGGAAGAGCGCGGCATACGTGGTGCCGAGGTAGGTGCCGTAGGACGCGCCGAAGTAATTGAGCTTCGGGTCCTTCACGACCGCACGCAGAATGTCGAGGTCCTTGGCCGTCTCCACCGTAGAGACGTGGTCGAGCAGGGCACCGGAGTTCTGCACGCACCCGCTGGTGAACTGCTTCCACTGCCGCTTGAACTGCGCGATCTCAGCAGGCGTGTCCGGCGACGGGTTGGAAGCCAGGTAGGTGTCCATCGCGCGGTTGGACACGCACTCGATCGGTGTGCTCTCCCCTACTCCTCGCGGGTCGAACCCGATGACGTCGTAAATGTCGGTAACGCTCGTCGGGAAGCCGACGTAGCTGAGGTAGTCGATGCCGGAGCCGCCGGGACCTCCCGGGTTGATGAACAAGGACCCGACCTTCTTGGCTTGGTCGCGGGCGGGCTGTCGCTTCGCCTTGATCGTGATCGCGCGACCATCGGGGTGGTGATAGTCGAGCGGCACCCAGATGCTGGCGCACTGGTCGCCGCCACCGCACCCGGACCAAGTGACGTGCTGGGTGTAGAAGCGCTGGAGCCCGTGGCCAGGTGGCCCGGCCCCGTAGTCCGACGAAACCTGAGCCGGGCCGGACGTCTGTCCCGACGAAGGTGTTGGCACCGACGACGTCGTCGGTGTCGGGGTCGTGAGGCGCGTCGATGGGGCGGTTGTCGGAGTGTGGTCTCCGG
>JBOHDU010000237.1:0-2691 GCA_050700615.1 Nocardioidaceae bacterium | reverse complement strand
CGCGGGGAGCGTCCACCTACCCGACATCCCCCTGATCTCGGTGGCGAAGCGGAGCACCGACAAGGTCACGCTGGGGGGGCGGAAGTGGGCGCTCCGCCGCAGAGGCCCTGACGGCATCGCCACTGGTGAGATCATCGGCGTCGGCCACCGACCGGTGGACGACGGTGACGACCGGCCGCTGCTGCTGCCGCTTGTCGAGCAGGGCGTGATGGTCGGGCGCGAGACGCTCCAGGAGGCCCGCAAGCGACACGAGCAGGCGATGGCCGAACTGCCGGTGACCAGGCGCAAGCTGTCTCGCGGGGAGCCCGCACTCGACACAATGTACGTCGGCGAGGGGTCGGTCTCGACGGAGCAGCATGGCCCGCTCTGAGGCTGCGAGATAGGAGGCCCTGCACTAGCGTGGTGACCTCTAGCGCCGAGGAGGTCACGGTGACGAAGGCGCTCGTCGTGATCGACGTCCAGAACGACTTTTGCGAGGGCGGAAGCCTGGCCGTCGAGGGCGGTGCCCAGGCCGCGTTCCTCATCAGCCAGCTGCTGCACACAGTCGAGGAATCCGACGTCGAGGAGCGGGAGTACGACGTACTCGTGGCGACGCGTGATCACCACGTCGACCCTGGCCCACACTTCTCGGACCACCCCGACTTCGTCGAGTCCTGGCCAGTGCACTGCGTGGTCGGAACCGAGGGCGCGGCATTCCATCCCAACCTCGACCCGCAACCGTTCGACGCCGTCTTCCTCAAGGGCGAACACCAGGCCGCCTACTCGGGGTTCGAGGGGCGAACCGAGGATGGTGTCGCCCTGGCGGACTGGCTGCGCGCGCATCGCGTTACCGACGTCCACGTCTGCGGGTTGGCCACCGACCACTGCGTGCGAGCCACCGCGATCGACTCGTTGCGGCAAGGGTTCAGCACCACGGTGCTAACCGGACTCTGCGCAGGTGTCTCGCCGGCCAGCACCCAGGCCGCGCTCGAAGCGATGCGGTCGGCCGGCGTCGACCTAGCCTGAGGGTCAAACACCGATGGCCGGCACGGCCGGGGTCAGAGCGTGAAGACCTTGCCGGGGTTGAGGATGCCCTGCGGGTCGAGGGCCCGCTTGAGCCGGCGGTGCACGTCGAGGCTGAGGGCGCTGAGCTCGCGCTCCAGCAACCCCATCTTCAAGAGGCCGACCCCGTGCTCCCCGGTGATGGTCCCACCCAGCCCGAGGCTGATCGCCATGATGTCGTCGAACGCCTGCTTGGCGCGCAGCACCTGGCCGCTGTCCTGTCCGTCGAAAACCACGGTCGGGTGAAAGTTGCCGTCGCCGGCATGCCCGACGACGCCGATGATCAGACCGCACTCGGCGGAGACCTGCTCGATGCGCTCCACCAACTCGGCGAGCTTGGTGCGCGGGACGCACACGTCGTCGATCATCGTGGTGCCGAGCCGCTCGAAGGCGGTCAGCACCTCACGCCGCCCAGCCAGCAACAGTTCGCCCTCGGCCGGGTCCTCCGCGATGGCGATCTCGATCGCACCGGCCGACTCGAGCACTGCCGCGATCCTGGTGATCTCCTCGCGCCCGCGCTCTCCTCCCGAGTCGGACTGAGCCAGCACCAGGGCTCCTGCATCGGGCGAGATACCCATGTTGAAGGCGTCGTTGACCGCCTGCACGCTGACCCGGTCCATGAACTCCAACAGGGACGGGACTACCCCACAGGTCACCACGTCGGTGACCGCCCGCGCCGCCGTGCGCGCCGACCCGTAGACCGCGGCGACGGTGAGCGGCTGCTGCGTCTCGGGACGAAGCATCAAGGTGATCTCGGTGACCACACCCAGCGTGCCCTCGCTTCCCACGAACAGCCTGGTGAGGTCGTAGCCGGCAACCCCCTTGACCGTGCGGCGTCCGGTGCGCAGCACCTCTCCGCTGGCCAACACAACCTCGAGGCCGAGGACGTAGTCGGTCGTCACGCCGTACTTCACGCAGCACAAACCGCCGGAGTTCGTCGAAACGTTGCCGCCGATGGAGCAGAACTCCCAGCTGGACGGATCCGGCGGGTAGAACAGTCCGTGCTCGAGCACCTGCCGCGAGAGTTCGGCGTTGAAGATGCCGGGTTGGGTGACGACAAGTCTGTTGGGCACGTCGATCTCGAGGACGTTGTTCATCCCCTCGAGATTGAGCAGGATGCACCCGTCGATGGCATTCGCTGCGCCCGAGAGCCCGCTGCGCGCGCCCTGCGGCACGACCGGGACGCCGAACTCGGTCGCCACCCGCATGACGTGCTGGACCTGCGAGGTGTCTCGCGCGCGCACCAACGCCACCGCCTTGCCCACCGGGCAGTACATGGCCCGGTCGACGCTGTAGGCCGCGATAACGTCGCCGTCGAGGACAACGACACCGTCAGGGAGCCCCTGGACAAGGGCGTCGATCACCACTTGCTGAAGGGGACTCATGCCTTCACTGTATTCCGATGCTCGCGGTGCCCAATGTACGTCCTGTCGCGGGACACTCACGCCAGCAGACGAGACGGCGAGCCCCAGGATCTGTGACGGATCCAGGGGCTCGCCGTGTCTCGCTTCCCTCGTCACCAAGTAAGACGTCGCAGCGGGCCGAATGGTTGCTGAAACGCACCAGAATTTTCCGGTGCCCCCGATCAGAGGTTGCCGCGGCGTTCCTGCTCACGCTCGATGGCCTCGAAGAGCGCCTTGAAGTTGCCCT
>JBOHDU010000236.1:0-6236 GCA_050700615.1 Nocardioidaceae bacterium | reverse complement strand
CCCTCGTAGCCCGCGCGACGTCACGGCACCGTGACCTGCGGCCCGCCGACGCGCACGTCATGCTCCAACAGCTGCGCCGGGTCAGGCAGGCACTCGACAGTGGTGTCACCGATGACCCGGAGCTCACCGACGACCTCACCCCGACCCTCGCGATTCACTCCGACGTCGGCATGCTGGCGTCGTACGCCGGCGCCGGCTCGAGCACGGGCGGGGCGGCCAGGTCCGTCGACGAGGTCTTCGACCAGGAGCTGTACGCCGACCGGCTGCCGCGTTCGGAGCACACGCTGATCGTCGGCGACCCGATCCTGCCGGAGTCGCTGTTCGGTGGGTCGACCCCGTCGACCGGCGACGACCGGGCGGCGAGCTGGTCGAGCCCTGGCCTCCCTGACGTGCCGCCGACCGCGAACCCTCCACCGGCCAAGCGCAAGCGCCGTAAGTCGGGCTGGATCGCGTTCGTGCTCGTGCTGCTGCTCGCGGCGGCCGCGGGGGTCGGCGCCTGGTACTACTCCGCCGGCCGCTTCCAGTCCACGCCGAACATCATCTCCCTCTCGGAGCGGGCGGCCCAGGCCAAGCTCACGCGATCGGGCCTGCACTTCGCGATCAGCCGGGTCGCCTACTCCGAAACGGTTCCCAGCGGCGAGGTGATCGCAACCAACCCTGGCCCGGGCGACCAGGTTGCCAAGCACGGCACGGTGCGCGCGGTGATCTCCAAGGGTCCCGAGCGGCACGCCGTCCCCACCGTTGAAGGCTTCGGGGAGCGGCGGGCTGTCGCCACCATCGCCGCCAGCCACCTCAAGGTCGGGCACATCACCCGCGTCTGGAGCGAGAAGGTCAAACGCGGCCAGGTCATCAGCAACTCGCCGACGGCCGGAGTCTCGCTGCGTCGCGACAGCCCGGTCGCGCTCGTCGTGAGCCGGGGCCCGAAACCTATCCCGATCCACAACTACACAGGCACACCCGCCGACAACGCGCAGAGTCAGCTGAAGCGCCTGGGGTTCCATGTGCTGGCGAAGTGGCGCTACGACGACAATGTGCCTGCCGGCAAGGTGATCAGGCAGAACCCGCGCAACGGAAACGGCCATCGCGGCGACACGATCCTGCTCAGGGTCAGTCGCGGTCCGCACCTGGTCGACGTCCCCGACGTGCTGCGTTCGGGCGTCGATGCTGCCAAGTCCACCCTGACTGCCGCCGGGTTCCATGTCGACGAGCGGCAGTACACGCCCTACCTCGGTTGGGGGATCGTCGCCGGCGAGTCCCCCCACGGCGGTCAGGCGCCGTTCGGCTCCACCGTCATCATCTACGTGCTCTGACCGCCAGCCAACGAGGTCTATGGGGACACGCGCTCGTGGTCACGACCGCTCGTGGTCACGACCGCTCGTGGTCACAGCGCGCATGAGGACGTCAGCCGCTCGGGCGAGGTCGCCGCGACCTACGTCGAGGTGGGTGACGGCGCGCACGACGCGCGGCCCGACCGCTGACACCAGCACACCTTCGGCGCGACAGAGCTCGACCAGCTCTCGGGCGTCGGGGGTCGGGATCACCACGATGTTGGTCTCGACCTCGTTGTCGTCGAGGCCCGCGGCGGCCGCCAGCACCCGAGCATGCTCGTGGTCCTCGACGAGACGCCCGACGTTGTGGTCCAGGGCGTACAGGCCCGCCGCCGCCAGAGAGCCAGCCTGACGCCAGCCGCCCCCGATCCGCTTGCGCCACACCCGGGCCTCGGCAATCTGCTCGCGGCCGGCCAGGATCAGCGACCCCACTGGTGCCCCGAGGCCCTTCGACAGGCAGACGCTCATGGTGTCGGCGACGTCACCGGCCAACGAGCGCAGAGGCGAGCCGGTTGCCGCGTGAGCGTTCCAGACGCGGGCGCCGTCGATGTGGACGCCGAACCCGAGTCGATCCGCCATCGCCCGGAGCCCACCCAGCGCCTCGACGGGCTGGGTGCGGCCGCCGGCGAAGTTGTGGGTGTTCTCGACAGACACGCACGTCGTACGCACGAAGAACGGACCGAGATCGGGTGCCAGCATCGCCTCGACCGCGGCCAGGTCCACCCGCCCGAGCGGATCGGTCCAGGTCCGCATCGTCACTCCGGACAGCGCTCCGTGGGCGCCGAGCTCGGCTCTGGCGATGTGCGCCGACGTCTCGCAGAGCACCTCCTGGCCAGGGCCGACGAGCGCACGCACGGCAAGCAGGTTGGCCATCGAGCCGGTCACCGTGAACAGCGCCGCCTCGAACCCGAGCAGGTCGGCAACCGTCTCCTCCAGCCGGTTGACCGTCGGGTCCTCGCCGTAGACGTCGTCGCCAACCTCAGCTGCCGCCATGGCCCGGCGCATCTCGTCCGACGGCCTCGTGACCGTGTCACTTCGCAGGTCGATCATCGCGTTCCTTCCGGGTTGCGTGCTGTGCATGCCGCACTGGCTCGAACCGAGCTCGGCGGCGCGTCAGAGCGTGAGACTGTTGCCTTCGTGCATCGCGGCGATACCGAGTTTGGAGCCCCCTGTCGGCGCCGGCTCGGCGGTCGGCGGGATCTGCACGGGACTACTCCCGGCTGCCGCGCAGCATCTCGGCGACCAGTAACGCCAGCTCGAGCGACTGGGTGCGGTTGAGTCGCGGGTCGCACACCGACTCGTATCGGTGCTGCAGGGCGAGCTCGTCGAGTGCCTCACCACCGCCGAGGCACTCGGTCACGTCACCACCAGTGAGCTCGACGTGCAGCCCCCCCGGCCAGGTCCCGAGCGAGCGGTGCACCTCGAAGAAGCCACGCACCTCGTCGATCACGTCGTCGAATCGGCGCGTCTTGTAGCCGGTGGACGTCTCGAAGCTGTTGCCGTGCATGGGGTCGCTGACCCACCCCGCCTCTACTCCGGCGGCGGTGACCTTCTCGACCAGGGTCGGGAGCAGGTCGCGAACCCGGCCCGCGCCCAGCCGGGTGATGAAGGTCAACCTGCCGGGCTCGTTGTCCGGGTTGAGCTTCGCGGCCAGCGCCAC
The DNA here is from genome assembly GCA_050700615.1 of Nocardioidaceae bacterium. Classification (GTDB taxonomy): domain Bacteria; phylum Actinomycetota; class Actinomycetes; order Propionibacteriales; family Nocardioidaceae; genus JBOHDU01. Next base: position 3,248 of record JBOHDU010000236.1, on the reverse strand, counting down.
CGCCTCGTCCGGCGTCACCGTCGGGCCGAGCTTCACGCCGATCGGGTTGCGCACCTGCGACAGGAACTCGACGTGCGCCCCGTCGATCTGCCGAGTGCGCTCCCCCACCCAGAGGAAGTGGCCCGACACGTCGTACGGCGTGCCGGTGCGCGAGTCGATGCGCGTCAGCGCGTGCTCGTACTCGAGGATCAGGGCCTCGTGGGAGCTGTGGAACGTGACCCGGTGAAGCTCGTCGGACTCGGCCCCGATCGCCTTCATGAACTCGAGGGCCCGGTCGATCTCGGTGGCCAGCGCCTCGTAGGCCGCGCCGACAGGGCTGGTGCGCACGAAATCGGTGTTCCATGCGTGCATCTGTCGCAGGTCTGCGTAGCCACCTTGGAGGAAGGCACGGCACAGGTTCAGCGTCGATGCGGAAGAGTTGTAGACCTGGACCAGTCGCTCCGGGTCGGGGACGCGGCTCGCGGCCTCGAAGGCGAATCCGTTGACCGCGTCGCCGCGGTACGCCGGCATCGCGACACCCTCGCGCACCTCCACGTCGTTGGAGCGCGGCTTGGCGTACTGGCCGGCGATGCGGCCGACCTTGACGACCGGGACGGAAGCTGCGTAGGTGAGCACGACCGCCATCTGCAGCAGTACCTGCAGCTTGGCCCGGACGTTCTCGGCCGTCACGCCGGCGAACGTCTCCGCGCAGTCGCCTCCCTGCAGAAGGAAGGCCCGCCCCGCGGCCACCTCGGCGAGGCTGGCCTTGAGGTCATCGCACTCGCCGGCGAACACCAAGGGCGGCTTCGAGCGCAACGTGGCCACCGCCGCATCGAGCCGCGCGCGGTCGGGCCAGGCGGGCTGCTGGGACGCACCGAGCTCGTAGAGGCGCTCCAGCGAGGCGATCGTCACCCCCCAAGCCTAATGGTCGGTCTGCGGTATGCGGCGGTGGAGGTGGGCGAACCACCGCGTGACTCAGCCTGCGCAGCACGGGGATCAGCCTGCGAGTGGCCGGGCGAGCTCCGGGTAGGTTCCTGCCATGACCGACTACGCGACCAAGAGTGAACGCTTCCTGGCCCTCCACCTCGGCGACTCGCCGCTGCTGCTTCCCAACCCGTGGGACGTCGGCTCGGCGAAGCTGCTGGCCTATCTCGGTTTCTCGGCTCTGGCCACGACCAGCAGCGGGTACGCCGCGACGCTCGGGCGACTCGACGGAGCCGTCACCAAGATCGAGGCGCTCGATCACGCCCGCCAGATCGTGGAAGCAACTCCGCTGCCGGTGTCTGCTGACCTCGAGAACGGCTTCGGTGACGATCCGGAGGCGGTCGCCGACACGATGTCGGAAGCGATCGCCGCAGGGCTGGCCGGCGCCTCGGTCGAGGACTACAGCGGGCGGGCCGAGTCGCCGATCTACGACGCCGGGCTGGCACGCGAACGCGTCGCCGCGGCAGTCGAGTCCGCACATGGTGGTCCGGTGAAGCTCGTGGTCACCGCGCGGGCCGAGAACTACCTCCACGGCAACCCCGACCTCGCCGACACGATCGCGCGGCTGCAGTCGTTCCAAGCAGCCGGGGCCGACGTCTTGTACGCGCCGGGGATCAGCGACCTCGACGACATGCACAGCCTGGTGTCGTCGGTGGATCTGCCGGTCAACGCATTGGCCCTGCCGGGGCTCGGCTCCGTCGGGCACCTCGCGGCGGTCGGCGTACGCCGGATCTCCGTCGGCGGGTCCATCGCGTTCGCCGCGCTGGGTGCCGTGGTCGAAGCGTCGCGGGAGCTGATCGACGAGGGCACGTTCGGCTTCCTCGCGCATGCGGGCGAAGGCTCCGCAGCGGCACGTGCCGCCTTCACATCCTGACTGGTCCCGGCACTCCGCGCGTCAGCCGAAGAACACCTCGGCCTCGGCGTAGCGCGACGGATCGACGGACTTGAGCTGCCCGGTCGCCTCGATGAGCTCGACCCGCACGATGTCGGTACCGCGCAACGCCACCATCTTGCCGAAGTCGCCATCATGCACGGCCGTGATCGCGTGCAGTCCGAAGCGGGTCGCAAGCCAGCGGTCGAATGCCGACGGCGTGCCACCGCGCTGGATGTGCCCGAGCGTCACCGCCCGGGCCTCCTTGCCGGTGCGCTTCTCGATCTCCTGCGACAACCGGTCGCCGATCCCGCCCAGGCGCGCGTGGCCGAACGAGTCGACGCCCGCGGCGACCGTCTCCATCGTGCCCTCTATCGGCGTCGCACCCTCGGCCACCACGATGATGGGGGCGTACTGCGTCTCGAACCGCTTCTCGACGAGCGCGCACACGTGGGCGATGTCGAACGGCTGCTCCGGGATCAAGATGATGTTGGCTCCTCCCGCCAACCCCGAGTGCAGCGCGATCCAGCCGACGTTTCGCCCCATCACCTCGACGACGAGCACGCGGTGATGCGACTCCGCGGTCGTGTGAAGCCGGTCGATCGCCTCCATCGCGATGTTGACGGCAGTGTCGAAGCCGAACGTGAAGTCGGTTGCCGAGACGTCGTTGTCGATCGTCTTGGGCACGCCCACCACCTTGACGCCGAGGTCAGACAGCTTGGTGGCGACGCCAAGCGTGTCCTCGCCGCCGATCGCGATGAGCGCGTCGACGCCGGTGGTCTCGAGGTTGGCCCTGATGCGCTCGACTCCGGCGTCGACCTTGAACGGGTTGGTGCGTGACGACCCGAGAATCGTGCCGCCCCGCGGAAGGATGCCGCGCACCTCGTGAATCCCGAGCTCTGTCGTCAGGTTCTCCAGTGGCCCTCGCCACCCGTCGCGGAAGCCGACGAAGTCATAGCCGTACTCCGCGACCCCCTTCCGAACGATCGCGCGGATCACTGCGTTCAGGCCCGGGCAGTCACCGCCGCCGGTCAGCACTCCGACACGCATACGCTTTCCTCTCCTCAGCGAGCAGCCTCAGCCGGCGACTCACACCGAAGCCTCGATAGTCGACGTCGGCAAAGCGCCACCACACTAGCGCTCGGCCTCTGGTGCACGTCGACACCGGAGCGGCCTGTCCACAGCCGGTCCCGCCCCGTCGCGGACACTCTCCGACCAAACACACGACCCGACGCCCCACGGCGCCTAAAACCCGACCAAGCGGGAACCGATGTGTGCCCGCGCCCCTCAGCCGACCGTCGACCGAACCCGCGACCGCGGCCTGGCTCGAGACTGAGGGACCTCCGGTGCCGGACCCGATGACAGGATGGCCGTATGGGCTCACCATTCGGATCTGCGCCGTCCCGATTCGACC